>PKXK01000137.1 GCA_003132325.1 Acidobacteriaceae bacterium | reverse complement strand
TGGGTCCTATAAGCGTGCGCTCTCCAGCACTTTCTTTCCGGAGTTGCTGTCTATGAACTGCCTCATGGCCGGCATGGTGCCTGCGATGACTTTGGCAATGAAAAGTGCTCCGGCAAGCCACAAACCATCTGGACCGGCATTTTGGTTCATTATGTCCATGGCCCTACTTATGGGTTTCATCACCGCGTATCCCATGAATTGGTGGTTGGTATCCCGACACATGAAGCACGGCATGATGACGGTGCGACCATTGGGCGAATCTGTAAACGGTGGGGCACGTAAAACGATGCATGACGATCACTCGCCCAGCGAGCACACTGGCGGCGCGCAACCAACGAGCAAGCCACCAATGGACGACGATGCAAAATCGGTATCAAACAGCGTCCTCACTTGGGCGACAATCCTCTCGTTTGTGATATTTGGGTTGGGGCTATCGATCTCTGTTATTTTTGGCGGCTTATAGCGTGTTTAATGGGTCCATTCGGCGACACTATCGAGATGGCTTTGCGAAATCCCCGGCAGTCATTGGAGGAGTATCTCGCTCTCATATCATTCACTTAGCAAATCTGTACCCTTGGTGGGGTTACATCGCCGTACGAGAAAGGCCGATTCTCTGGTGGTTAAGGTGGCACAATGAATCACGATCATTTCAGTGCTCCTCCCGGCAAGAAGATGCGCCTGAAGGATTACGATCCTGGCTCCCCGTAAGTGCAACAAAAGAACGGAAACTCGAGCTTTTAGTCCCGAGTATAAGCGGCCGTGATCCCCGCCACAGCCAATGTTCAGGCTTGCTCCGCTGCCTGCTGTTTTGTCAAAGTGCCATGCCGCAGCGCGCGGCGCTTCAGTAAGAAGAAGAAGACTGGGACCAAGATCAACACGTGAATGGTCGATGTAATCATGCCGCCCACGATGGGCGCGGCAATCGGTTTCATGACATCGGATCCGATGCCCGACTCCCACAAGAGCGGCGCAAGACTGAGAATTACGGCGGTCACGGTCATCAGCTTGGGACGCAGCCTCTGAACTGCACCTTCGATCGTAGCTTGCTCCACGTCATCATCGGTCATAGGCGTTCCCATGGCGAGTCGGTGCTGGAGCGCTTCGTGTAAGTACACCACCATCACCACTCCGGTTTCGACTGCAATACCGAATAGCGCGATGTATCCGACCCAGACAGCGACGCTGAAGTTGTAACCCAGCACCCATTGCAGGATGAGTCCACCAGACATGGCATAGAGGGTCGGGAAGATCAGCACCGCCGCTTCGGCGGCGGATTTGAAGACCATGTAGAGCAATAGAAAGATGACGAAGAACACAATCGGCAAAATGATTTTCAGGCGCTCTTTCGCGTGCAGCTCGAACTCATACTCACCCGCCCAGCGATAGGTGTACCCCGCTGGGAGGTTCAACTTGCTCCGCAACAGTTTGTCTGCTTGGTCCACGAATCCGCCGTAGTCTTTAGTTTTCAGATCGAGATAGACGTAGCCGGTCAGAGCACCGTCTTCATCGCGGATCATTGCCGGACCTCGCGAGAAAGATAGGCGCGCTACTTCACTGATTGGGATTTGCGCTCCCGACGGAGTGGCGATGAGAGCGTGGCCTACGGCTTCGGGATCGCCGCGGAAATCCCGCTCGTAGCGGACGTTGATAGGAAAACGCTCGCGGCCCTCGATATTCTGCGCGACATTTGCGCCGCCGATTGCGGAGGTAATGACCCGCTGAACGTCTCCCACGGTTAGCCCGTATCTTGCAGCTTCGGGTCGATTCACTTCTATGTTCAGGTAAAAGCCTTGCGACACTCGCTCTGCGAATACCGAACTGGTCGCTGGTATGCCGGTAAGAATCTGTTGCATTCGTGCGCCGATATCCTGAATCTGCGTCAGATCGGGCCCTTGGAGCTTCAGACCAAGCGGGGTTTTGATGCCCGTGAGTTCCATGTCCAGCCGGTTTCGCACCGGCATCGTCCACGTGTTGGTTAGACCAGGGAATTGGAGCTTGGCATCCATTTCCGCGATCAGCTTTTCATAGGTAACACCCGGTCGCCACTTCTCCTGGGGCTTCAACATGATAGTGGTGTCGTACATATCGAGCGGCGCATTGTCCGTGGCGCTGTCGGAACGGCCCACGGTGCCGAACACGCTTTCCACCTCCGGAAAGGAACGAATAATACGGTCCTGCTCCTGCATCAGCAGGCTAGCCTGCTGAATGGAAATCCCCGGCAGTGCGGTCGGCATGTACAGGGCTGATCCCTCGTACAAAGCAGGCATGAATTGGCTGCCTAGTTTGAAATACAACGGAATAGTCACCGCCAGAAAGATCAGATTGATCGCGATTAGCATTTTCCAGTGCCGCAAACACCAGCGTAGGACGGGGAGATAAACCGCTTGAGTGATGCGGGCCGCCGGGTTTTGGGATTCAGGGCGCAAGCGGCCTCGAATGAACAACGGCATGAGCACGGGAACCAACGTGATCGAAAGCAGCGATGAAAACGCCAACGCCGACGTCTTGGTCCAGGCCAGAGGGCGGAACATGCGCCCTTCCTGTGCTTCCAGCAAGAAGACGGGCAGGAACGACACGAGGATGATAATCAGCGAATAGAATAACGCGGGGCCAACCTGCTTTGCCGATCGCACCAATATAGATCTGCGTTGCTGGGAGCTGAGTTTGTCGGTATGTTCGCCGGCGCCCAGTCCGCTACGTTCCGCCAGGTGCTTGTACCCGTTCTCGACCATCACGATAGCGGCATCTATCAACACCCCAATCCCCAAAGCCAGTCCGCCCAACGACATCACGTTGGAACTTACGTTGAGGTAGTACATCGGGATGAAAGCCGCTAGCACCGCGATCGGCAGCGTGATAATAGGCACCAACGCCGAACGCAGATGGAACAGGAAGGCGATGCATACGAAGCTGACGATGATGGCTTCCAGGATCAGATCCCGCTTCAGAGTCTTGATGGATTCATTGATCAGCCATGAGCGATCGTAGCCGGTCACGATTTCAACTCCAGGAGGGAGTGACGGTGCAATCTCACGCAGTTTGGCTTTCACACCAGTGATCACGTCAAGCGCGTTCAAACCGAACCGCATGACGATAATGCCGCCAACGGCTTCCCCTTCGCCCTGCCAATCGGCAGCGCCGCGACGTACCTCCGGCCCGAAATCGACGCTGCCCAGATCGCGTAGCAGCACGGACGTTCCATTTTTTGTCGCGACGGGAACGTTCTCCAGGTCTGCGACTGACCGCAGGTAACCAAGACCTCTCACCATGTACTCTGCGCCGTTCATCTCCAGAACATTGCCGCCAACTTCATTTGTGCTGTCGCGCACGCGCTCGATTACGGTTGAGACCGGGATGCCATACGAGAACAGCTTGTTGGGATCGAGCTTCACCTGGTATTGCCGGACGTAACCGCCGATGGTTGCCACTTCGGCCACGCCGGGGACGGTTTCGAGTTGGTAGCGGAGATACCAGTCTTGCAGAGCACGTAAGTCAGCCAGGCTCTTGGTGTGAGTTCGATCAATGACGGCATACTCATACACCCAACCGGCTCCGGTGGCATCGGGTCCGATGGCGGGATGAACGTCCGCTGGCAACCGTCCGCCTATCTGCTGAAGATATTCCGTGACCCGCGAACGCGCCCAGTAAAGATCGGTTCCGTCTTCAAATACGACGAAAACGTACGAGTCCCCGAACATTGTCTGCGCACGCACAGACTTAACGTGAGGTGCTGCCAGCANNAGCGCATCCAGCGGGATGTGACGCAGGCTCCAAACACCCGCTACGGTTAGCAGCACGACCCCGGTAAAAACCAAGAAACGATTCTGTTCACACCACTCAATAATTCGGGAGATCATTACATCCCTCCCGTGGCGCTTACGCTGAGCTGCTTGCTGGCAACCGTCTGACTGCCACGTTTCACCACTACCGTGACTTGCCAGGTCCCGCTGGTTTCGAGATTCAGCGGGCCTTCGTAAACGCCATCCCCCTTTTCGCGGAGCGTGGCTACGCTTCGCACAGCGGCCATACCCATTGCCGGCATTGCTGCCATGAAGAAGGTCGCGGTCACTTCCGCTCCGGCGACGGGTTTGCTGTCCGAACTGGTGAGCTTCACTCGAACCGAGTTCGCTCCTTTATGCGGCGGTGACGGATCAGTGCTGAAATCGACAGCAATGCGCTCGGCCGGTCCATTTATCGCCGGCGCCGCTCCTGCACCCGGCGGAGGAGGCGTGAACGACCCAATCGCTGCCTGCAGCTGCGATTCGGAATCCACAAGGAAATTGGCGGAGCTGACAATTCGCTCGCCCAGTTTCAAGCCCTTCAGGACTACAACGTGATCGTCTAATCGCGGTCCTACCTCAATCTCGCGAGGTTCGAGATAACCGTCGCCACGGTCGATAAAAGCTATATCCCGCGTGCCGGAATGCAACACGCCGGAAGCGGGAATCACAACTTGGTGGCCTAGCGGAACCGCAATGCTAACGTTAACGTACATGCCAGGCTTGAGTGCGATTCCCGGATTGTTGAAGACGAAGCGCACGGGTACGGTGCGTGTCGTGGTGTCGACCTGAGGCAGGACTTGATCGATCCGTCCTTTGAGCGTACGTCCCGGATAGGCATCAACCGTCACTGTGGCGGCCATCCCTGGTTTCAGAGCGCCGACATCGGTCTGAAATACGTTGGCGTTCACCCAGACCGTCGAAAGATCTGCAATCGTGTAGAGTTTCGTTTCCGCTTGGACGTATTGATTGGGAAGGGCATTGAATTCGGTGATATAGCCGGACGCAGAGGAATCAATGCTCACATCATGCTGCACTGTGCCTGTCTGCTCCAGCCTCGCGATCTCGCTCGGCGGCACGCCAAATTGGCGCAAACGTTCGGCAGCAGCCTGGAGAAGCCAATCGCCCTCGTGGGCTGCCGTGCCGTGCGCATCCCTCGCGAACGACTGCTGGTTTTGCTTGGCAAGTAGATACTCTTGCTCGGTGCTGACCAAATCGGGGCTGTAGATCGTGAACAGCGGCTGCCCTTTTCGTACGTACTGGTATGTGGCATTGGCAAACACCTTCTGGATCCAGCCTGGAAATCGGGTTTGCACATATGCGAGCTGCCTCTGATTCATTTCCACATTCCCCGGCACCCGCAGCTCATTGCTGACATTTCGCATCTCAACCAGCGCATTCTTCACGCCAATCGCCTGCATGCGCTGCGGAGACAGTTGCACTGGAGTGAGAGACGCAGATGAACCGGAAGAAGGGACTGTGCTGGCCACCGGCTGCTCCGGAACATCAGGGCCTTTGGCGATGATAGGGCTGGAGTTCTCGCTCCCCGTCGCAAAGTAACGGCGACCCCAGATGACATACGCAAGCGTGCCTGCCAACACGAGGCAAATCACAGCGCTAATTGCAAAAGCTTGCTTATAAGTGCGTTCGCTCATTTCGTCACCTCCGGAGCCGTGGGTGGCCCTGTCCTGTCGATCGGCGCCCCGACCGCAAATTCCAAGTCGGCGAATCGCGTTTCGAAGTCCGCCATGGCCTGGAAGTACGCGAGGTCGATATCCACAACCGTCATCTGGCTATCGAGCAGATTGAGAAAGTCGGTGCGGTCATTTTCGTAGGCTATGACCGTCGAGCGCAGAGTGGCCTCAGCTTGCGGCTGCAGCAAACTGTGATAAAGGTCCGCAAACCTTTTCGCGGACCGCACCTGTGCCAGCGCTTCCTGAATTTGACCAAAAGCAGAGTTCCGCAAAGCGGCAAGCTCAGCATCTTGCTCGCTGACCACAGCCTTGGCCTCAGAAATTTCGGCGTCATGCTTGCGCCGGTTCAACCAGGGCAGGTTGATCGAGCCTTCCACCATGTAGTCGTTGCGGTAATTCGAGCCGCTCGGCATGAGCATGTAACCCGCTGAAACGGTCATATCGGGGGTGTAACTCTTGTCTGCCAGCGCTTGCTGCTGATGGCTCTTCTCCAGGGCGGCTTGCGCCTGGGCCAGGTCGGGCCGCGAGGCAAGCGCCAACTTCTCCAGTGCTTCCGTCGCCGGCAAGTGCTGTGGAATACCGTAGTCTCCTCGTATATTGATGGGCTCGGCGGGGTCGTGACCCAGGAGCGTATTCAGGCGAGCGCGGGCAATTTCGGCGTCCTGCTCGAAGTGAATCATGTGCTCGGCCAGGCGGGTAAGTTCCACTTGTGCCTTCAGGATGTCCTGCTGGGGCACCTTGCCCACCGTGTATTTGATCCGGGCCGCCTCCACTGCCTGCCGGGCGATGGCCACGTGCCCGTCGTGGATGCGAAGCTCATCTTGAGTGCGCAGGAGATCGTAGAATGCTTTGCGCACCCGCACCCGAACATCGAGCCGCATGTTATCGAGCGCAGCCTTGGCTTCGGCGATATCGCTTCGAGCAATGTCGGTGCGTAACCCACGTTTTCCGAATCCCGGAAACGTCTGGCTCACCATGAACATGTTTTGGGCTGCGTTGTAATCCCAAGGGCGGCGCAAAGGTACTCCCCAGCCTCGATACATCAATAAGGGATCGTCGAGCGCGCCAACCGTGGGTACGTGGGCTTCAACGACAGCCAAGTGCCGAACCGCGACGCGAATGTCCGGATTGCCGAGCAGTGCCATCTGCTCGATCTCGTCAAGGGTGAAGGCGGGCCCCGATGCGGCCGAATGCTCGTGCTGCGGCAACAACGCATTTGCAGCGGGAAAGGGGTCCTCGGCTGCAGCGGTCATCGCGCACGCGCACACTAAGAACAGTGCGTATGGAACTCTCATAATTCTCTCCGTCAGTAGAAATACACTTCGGGCTTTGGCCCAAAACAAACAGGAAGACGGAGAACTGCCTAGACCCTCAGGACAGTGGTTTTAGGTAGGTATTCGTTTGGTGGATGGTCGGAAGTGTTTTTGTGAAACCAGTTCGAGCATGGCGGCGATATCGGAACAGGGAGAGCCGCAACTACTTGCAATATTGGACGAGCCTGCTGGTTGTGTGTCACAACCATCGTTGTGCCCGGTCGAACTTCCGTCTTGCAACAAGAGTGCGACTGCGGCATGTTCGCCGAACCGCACATCTGGGCCATATGCTTGCAGCATTCCATCTCTGGAGCTGTCATCGCTCTGTCTGGGATCATGCACGCCAACAGCGGCGCAGCAGTCCAGCAGATCACCAGGAAGACGACGGCTATAGCGGCGAAACGTCGCATGATGTGAGTCTAGGCCTACAGTGTCTCGGGCGCAAGTGATCCCAATCACGGTATGGAGTGACCTCGGTCTCGCGACTTCCGCCGTGCAAATTTAATTCCGCTTACCAAAAGGGCCATCCTCACAAAGCTTTGGGGCCCACCACGATGGCATATCCCAGGTGCTCGCTGCGGAACCGACCCTCTTGCCGACTCAATGATTGAAACCATTCAGCGCCTGAACGCCGGCCACAAGGATGCGCTCGTCCTGCTTGCCCCGAATTTGCTCGCATTCAGTCACAGGAAGCAACGATGATTGAAGTCGGTCGCCTCGGTCTTAATGTGCGCTTGAAGACCCAAGACGGCCTGCTTGGTGCCCCCATCGCATTTCTGCGAGAGGTAAGCAATCCGACAGAAACTTGAAGGGACTTGGTCGAGACGGTTTAACAGGCGCGCTCACAGGCCGAGTGAATCTCTGCTTCTGGCACACATCCGGCACATGAAACGTCCAAGCGAAATAGAAGTCTCTGCCTGACTATCAGTCAGCCGAGTTTTCGTGCCCGGCGTGTTGGCTCGGCAAGCTGATCTCCGCCACACGTCTCGCGATCCGTGTACCGCTGAACGTCGGTCGGGCCGCTGTTACCGAAACTGTAAATTCCGGTACAGCGGCGGACCGCAGTTTGCGCGGCTTGAAGTAGTGTGTTTTCGGCGTGGGCGAGAGCGGGTGCAACCGAGGATTCTGGTACAGCCCCTTGTGGTCAGCAAGGTATACCCGCCTGACCAGCACATTCGCCGATTTCTCGGTCAATGGATTCACACACTTGCGACTGCTGCGGGAAACCCCTTTTTGACCACTGGGAGCTAAGCGCCGATTTCCGCTTGGGTTCGCTCCGCTTGTCCGGTTTGTCAGCCGATCAGGCCCCTCGACTGAAGTACCGTTGAGATGAGTTGTAGGCGTTTCCGCGTCAGGTGCGCGGCTGGGCAACATAGAAGAGCACGGCGAAGTAGTGACAGGTGCTTCCGGCCAGCACAAAGAGATGCCATAATGCGTGGAAGTAAGACAGGCGGTCGAAAGCGAAGAAGACTATGCCCACGGTATAGAGCAGGCCGCCCACCGCAATCCAGACTATGCCGTGCCACGTGAGAGCGTGCAGTAAAGGACGCATCACGAACACGCCCAGCCAACCCATTCCCAAATACACAACGACCGACGCGATGGCGAAACGTCCTATTGCGAAACTCTTGAACAGAATTCCCAGGATGGCGAGGCCCCACACAATGGCGAACAGAAGCCATCCCAACTGCCCGCGCAGCGACACCAGCGCGAAGGGAGTGTAGGTTCCGGCGATCAGCAGATAGATTGCCGAATGATCAATGATTCGCAGAACGTGACGCGCGCCGGTGCGGACGAGCGAGTGATACAGAGTAGAGCTGACATAGACCAGCACCAGCGTGCAGCCAAAGACCGAGCAACTGGCAATCTGCCAGGCGGTTCCACCCACCGCAGTGACCACCA
>PKXK01000173.1 GCA_003132325.1 Acidobacteriaceae bacterium | reverse complement strand
GACGAACTTCCGCCGGGACGCACGCCGGTTGTCACCCGTTCCCTTCCCGACGAGCGCTCGCCCGAAGTGTGGGACTTCGTCCGAAAGCAGATCGGTGCGGGGCATCAGGCCTATGTCGTTTACCCGGTGATCGAGGAGAACGAAGAGCGCGAACTGAAGGCCGCCGAGCAGATGCACCGACAGTTGCGGGACAAGATTTTCCCCAGCCTTCATGTTGGGTTGCTGCATGGGCGTCTTGATGCCGACGAAAAAGAGCATGTGATGCGCGATTTTCAAGCGGGCAAAATTGAAATTCTGGTCGCTACTACGGTGATTGAAGTTGGCGTCGACGTCCCCAACGCTACCGTCATGGTGATCGAGCACGCCGACCGCTTTGGGTTGGCGCAACTCCACCAGTTGCGCGGACGCATTGGGCGCGGCGCGGCGAAATCTTACTGCGTGCTCATGCGCGGCGGGAAAGTTTCCGAAGAAGGCGAGCGGCGGCTGGATGCCATGGTGCGCTCGAATGACGGCTTCCAGATCGCGGAACTTGATCTTGAGCTGCGCGGGCCGGGCGAATTTTTCGGGACGAAGCAGGCGGGCATTCCTAGCTTCCGCGTGGCTAACATCATCCGCGACCGGCAGTTGCTGGAGGCGGCCAAGCGCGAGGCTGCGTTTGTGATCTCGGGGCCGAATGCGGAAATATCAAAGGACGAAATTGATCGGGCGCTTCAGGAAATGCGGTCGCGCTGGGCGCTTAGTTACGGACTGGTGGAGGTGGGGTAGGATCGGATCTCACCAAGAAGCCAGTTTGAGCGTCAATGGTGTAACGGCAACATTCCGCCAACTATCGTGCTGCACACTTCCGAAACCGCAAGTAACCAATAACGGACAAGCATCCGGTGACGATGAAATATCCGTATGGAAAGTAATCTCCTTGGACGTGGGTCGCCATCGCAATCACGGCTGGAATCAGCAATGCGCCTCCCAGGAGGAGAATCCCCTTCATAAACCCCGACGCCAATGATCCCCAGTCCGCATCGCGTACTAGCCAGTAGCCTGCGAAGACGACCGCATATCCGATCAGAGCGACCGCCGTTGCGGCGACTGACAGCGTCTTGTGCCCCCATCCGAACGCTACGGCACCGCTGAAGAGAGTAACGCAGGCACCCACAAGTACCAGAATAAATGCCGTGAAACTCCGCAAGAAACGCATCGAAGAACGACTCCAAAGTTCAATTGCAAACATTGAGGTAGATCATGGTACGCCAGTCCGAGCCGCGATCCGCAATCCAAAGCAGACTTTGCAGGTAAACGATAACTGTCGAAATCACCGATTTCACCAACTGCACCGAATTGCGCGCCGAACTTTCTAAAACTATCGCTTTCGAATTACCATCCATGCGATGACCTCTCGCCTCGGACAACGGTTGCGCGATCCGCTGTTTCTCCTGTGTCTGACGGCGGGGCTGCTTGCTTTTGTGGTGCAATCGGGCGAGTTGGGAACGGCCGACACGGCGCACCGGCTGCAAACCACGCATTGGCTCTGGACCTCGGAGCCGCAGGTTTTCCCTTACGAGTATCCCGAGTTTGGACTGCACGGGCGGGGCGGGCGCCTTTATAGCTGGTATGGCATTGGACAGTCGCTGCTGATGCTGCCTTCCGATCTTCTGGGGACTTGGATTGCGCACTGGTCCGTCTTCTCCGATTACGAAGACGACCCTGCGGTGCGCAGCATTGTGGTCAGCTACCTTACCAGCATTTTGGTCAACGTGCTCACGGCGCTGGTCGCATTCCGGTTCTTGCGGCAGTTGCGGTTTGGCATGAAAGAGTCGGTGGCGGGCGTGCTGGCGTTCATGTTCTGTACCACCCAACTTCATTACACGCAGAACATGATGGAGAACAACTACATCCTGTTGCTGACGCTGACGGGATTTTCATTTCACTACGAGTGGTTGCGCACCGGGAGCCGGCGGGCGCTTTTCTGGGGATCCGGCGCGCTGGGGCTGAACCTGCTTACGCGGCTTACTACTGGGATGGATCTGGTCGCGGCAGGAATCTTTGTCTTGCTCGTGTCTTGGTTCGAAGCTCGCGGAGCGACGGGCGTTTCGCACATCTCGCAGTTTGGCGGGCGGGCGGGGGCGCCCGGCTCTCCACCGGCAAACCTGTTGTTGCGACGGCTCATCGATTACTGCAAAGTTGCCGGTCCCGTTTACCTGTTCTTTCTTGCGCTCGATCGCCTCTACCAGTTCTACCGCTTCGGGTCTNNCGGCGAACTTTCCCTGGAGCACGCCTTTTCATACGGGCGTTCTCGGGGCGTTGTTTCAGCCTGAGAAATCTATCTTTCTCTTCGATCCTCTTCTCGTGTTGGCAATTTTCCTGCTGGCATGGCTGTGGAAGCGCCTGACTCCGGAGGTGCGCGCCTATGGGGCCGCCTCTCTTCTGCTATTGCTCGGCTATATCTGCTTTTATGCGCGCTACACCTTCTGGAGCGGCGACTTCGCCTGGGGCGACCGCTATGTTTCGACCACGGTGGAACTGGTGACGCTCATTGCCGTGCCGCTGCTGATGCGCTATCGGGAGGTTCTGGGAAAAGCGATCTGGCGCGCGGGATGGGCGCTGACGGCGGTCAGCTTGGCGATTCAGTTGGCGTCGCTCGCCTTCTGGTTGCCGCTGGAAATTTACCAGATGGAGACGCTTGGGCATCCGACGTTCGTGATTGCTCTGCGTTTCAAGAACATCGTTGCCTTTGCGACGGGCAAGATGGATGCCTGGGGATTGATCACCGGAGCCATGACGCAGGACACGTGGGATCACGTTCACATTACGACGTGGAATTTTCTGCCGTTTCTGCTGCGCCGGGTTGGAGTGGCGCCGGACTGGGTGGTGAATGCGACGCTGCTCATCTGGGTTGCCGGGATCGCGGCGCTGGGAGCGGCGTTGCGAATGCTGCACAACAGTTTGCGCGCGGTCGCGTAAGAGCAGCCCCTGAAGGGGCGTTTGATTTAGGAGATTTGCGGTATCGCTAAAGCGATACGCTGATACGAAGCCCTCGATGCGAAATTGGACCCTTCTGCGGTCCCATCCGTCCGCGAGGGTTCTGCTATGATCGCGGTTGGGCCGGGAAAACCGGCGGATTTCACCCTTTACGAGGTGTTTTTATCATGGAAATTGCCGCTCTTCCTCTAGGCTCCCGCCGCAATGAAGATATCGCGCTTGACCTCATGAAATTTATCGCCATGACCACCGGCTACGGCAAGACGACTGGGACTGGAGTCGGGTTTCAGGGTAGTGGCGCGTCCGACAAGCCGGAGGAATATGCCGCCCATCTGCTGGAACTCTATGGGAGGTGCTTGCAGTCGGTGGGTGGAAAGTAAGTTGGACAACGGATCCGGATTTGTTGTCAGCGCTGGCAGCTGCCGAGCTTGGCTCGGCTTGGACAGCCGAGGGCGGCGGCTGTCCCTATGCAACCTTTTGGACGGGCGAGACGCCCGTCCCCACGCTAGCTTGACTGCGGTAACCCCTTGCCGCTGAACCTCTTCGTTGACAAGCGTGTCGCGGACGGGGTATTCTAGAAGCCTTTGGAAGTCCTGCGGCTGCCCGCCGGGAACACCTTGCGCGCGTTCTGCGTGGATTGATTTGGGCATTCAGCGGTCTTCATTAGCTTTAACGTTCTTTAAGTTCTGGGAGATTTCCGATGTCAACCTATTTCCCGAAAGAGGGAGATATTGCGCGTAAGTGGTTTGTGGTGGATGCGAGCGGGCTTGCGCTCGGACGCTTGGCCTCGCGCGTAGCCCGCATTTTGATGGGCAAAGAGAACCCGAAGTACACGCCGTTCATCGATACCGGCGATCACGTGGTCATCATCAACGCCGAAAAGATCAAGATCACCGGCATGAAGGCGGACCAGAAGATGTATCACCGCTATACCGGCTATCCCGGCGGACTGCGCTCGGAAGAAATGAAGAAGCGCATGGTTCGCAAGCCGGAGCTGATCATCGAAGACGCCGTGTCGCGCATGCTTCCCAAGAACAAACTGGGCAAGCAGATGTTTACGAAGTTGAAGGTGTACCGGGGCGATAAGCATCCGCACGAAGCGCAGAAGCCGGAAGCGAAGGTGTTTGCGTAGGTAACAAGGTCTCAGGTGTCAGGTCTTAAGGTCTTAGGAAAACCTACACCGCAGAATTTTAGAAAGGTTGAAGCACCGGTGCTTTGGCTAATTGCTAAGTGCCAAGTGCTAAATGCTATCAATGGCAGAAATTGTTCAATACTACGGAACCGGACGGCGCAAGGCGGCGATCGCGCGGGTTTTTCTTCGTCCTGGCAGCGGCGAGTTCAAGGTTAACGGCAAGGCGTTCGATGAATACTTTGTGACGCCTTCGCAGCGTATCAGCGCGAAGTCGCCGCTGGTGTCGACCGACACTGCGGCTAACTTCAACGTGCTGGCGAACGTGTGCGGCGGCGGAGTGGCCGGACAAGCCGATGCGGTGCGCCTGGGCATTACTCGCGCTCTCATGGTATTCAACGCTGAATTCCGGGCTAAGCTCAAGGCCGAGGGCCTGGTTACTCGCGACCCCCGCGCCAAAGAGCGCAAGAAGTACGGACAGAAAGGCGCACGGAAGCGCTTCCAGTTCNNGTTGTAAAATTCATCCCCCCACCTCCCCGAGGCGGGGTGGACGGGAATGGCAATCCGGGGCCTTTGAGTGTCCGGATGCAGACCAACTGAGGAGGTTGATTGGCAAACATTACGATGAAGGAGTTGCTCGAAGCGGGCGTTCACTTCGGGCACCAGACGAAGCGGTGGAACCCAAAGATGAAGGAGTTCATTTTTGGCGAGCGCAACGGTATCTACATTATTGACCTGCAGAAGACGCTGAAGATGTTCAAAGAGGCGTCGAAATTCGTGCAGGACCTGGCCGCCGAAGGCAGAATCGTGCTCTTCGTGGGCACCAAGCGCCAGGCGCAGGACGCGATTGCCGAAGAGGCACAGCGCTGCTCGATGTTCTACGTGAACCAGCGCTGGCTGGGCGGTCTGCTGACCAACTGGGTCACGGTACAGAAATCGGTGAAGCGGCTCAAGGAACTCGACGAGATGGCCACCGATGGCCGTTACGATCTGCTTCCGAAGAAAGAAGTGATCAAGCTCGAGCGCGAGCGTAAGCACCTGCAGGCGAATCTTGCCGGCATCAAGAACATGACGCGGTTGCCGGATGCGATCTTCGTCATCGATTCCAATAAAGAGCAGATCGCAGTGCGCGAATCGCGCAAGCTTGGCATCCCGGTGGTCGCCGTGGTCGATACCAACTGCGACCCGAGCGAAGTAGATTACGTGATTCCGGGGAACGACGATGCGCTGCGGGCGATCCGGCTGTTTACTTCGAAGATTTCGGAGTCGATCGCCGAGGGCGTACATGCCAGGGACGACAAGCAGATGGCGGACATTCAGGCGGCGGCAGAGCCGGAACCGGTGGCTGCGGCCCCGATCGCCGAGGAACTGGTTGCCGAAGCGGCGGCCGAAGGCGGAGTTGCCGCTGCGGTGCCTGCAGGCACGGGCCCTGAGGGCGAAGAGATCCGCATGGAAGACGTGCTGGGCAAGGGCACGCGCAAGCGTCCCTCAGCCGCCACGGAAGACATCGACGAGCTCCAGGCCGAAACGCGCCGGTTCTAACCAAAACGCAGGTTTCAAGGTTTCAAGGTTGCAAAGTTTCAGGGTTGCAACCTTGATTGGTCCTCTGATTGGCCCCCCGACTGACCCTCCTTGAAACTCTGAAACCTTGAAACTTTGAAACCTGAGGTTCTAATTCGAATGAGCACGACTATGGCGATTTCTGCTGCACAAGTAAAAGAGCTTCGCGAAAAAACCGGTGCGCCGATGATGGATTGCAAGCACGCCTTGACCGAAGCCAAGGGCGACCTGGAACAGGCGATCATCCTGCTGCGCAAGAAGGGTGTGTCGGTCGCAGCCAAGAAGGCGGCGCGGGTGACGAGCGAAGGTTCGGTCGGCTATTACATTCACGCCGGCGGCAAGATCGGAGTTCTGGTCGAGGTGAACTGCGAAAGCGATTTCGTGGCGCGCACGGAAGACTTCAAAGAGCTGGTCCACGACGTTGCCATGCATATTGCGGCAAGCGATCCAAAGTATGTCCGGAAAGAGGACGTCACGCCGGAAGCCTTCGCGCGCGAAAAAGACATTTATCTCGCGCAGGCGATCGCGAGTGGCAAACCTGCGAACATCGCTGAAAAGATGGTCGCTGGCAAGATGGAAAAATTCTACGAAGAGGTTTGCCTGCTGGAGCAGCCTTTCATCAAAGACCAGACCATCAGCATCTCGCAGCTGATCGCCGCCAAGGTGGGCAAGTTGGGCGAGAACATCGCGGTGCGGCGCTTTGCCAGGTTCAAGGTGGGCGAGGTCGGCGCTACCGTCGCGTTCGTCAGCTCCAAGCCAGACGAGGGTGGCGAGGCGTCAGCGCCGGCTGCCAAGTAGGAGCCGAATAATTCAGGGGCGCTGCGGCGCCCCTTTTGATTTATGCTTCTCTTCGGCGGATTGTCATCCTGCGCGAAGCAAGGACCTGCTTTTTCATGCCCACTCCGATCTTCAAGCGCGTCTTGCTAAAAATCTCCGGCGAAGCCCTGGCGGCCGATCAAGGCTTCGGTGTCGATACCAAACGTATTCACGAAGTCGCGGCCGAACTTGCCGATGTACACACTCTCGGCATCCAGATGGCGATCGTCGTTGGTGGGGGGAATTTTTTTCGTGGGGTTGCCGACCAAGCCAAGGACATGGATCGTGTTTCCGCCGATCACATGGGCATGTTGGCCACGGTCATCAATTCGCTGGCATTGCAGGACGCTCTGGAAAAGCAGAACGTCTTCACCCGCGTGCAGACAGCCATCGAGATGAACCAGGTGGCCGAGCCTTTTATCCGGCGCCGCGCCATACGGCATCTGGAAAAAGGACGGGTCGTCATCTTTGCCGGCGGCACCGGCAACCCGTATTTTTCGACCGACACGGCCGCCTCGCTGCGCGCCATGGAAATCAAGGCCGATACCATCCTCAAGGCCACGAAAGTGGACGGCATCTATGACGCCGATCCGATGACGGTGAAGGACGCCAAGAAGTTTTCGCAACTTACCTACATGGACGTTCTGAAGCTGGGCCTCAAGGTGATGGACTCGACCGCCATCTCGCTGTGCAAGGACAACAATCTCCCCATCATCGTTTTCAACCTGAACCAGCGCGGCAATATCCGGCGCGTTGTGTTGGGTGAGAAGATCGGGTCGCTGGTCAGCGCGTAGCGAAAGTCAAAAGTTGGAAGTCAAATTGAAGAAGTTCGACCATGTTTACTTCTTCAATTTGACTTTTGCCTTTTGACTTCTTCTATAATCGAGCGTTTTAATCTTGTTCATCTTAGGAGCCCCCCAAGCTATGGCTCATCCTGCCCTGAAAGAAGTCTACGCAACATTGAAGACGCGGATGGAGAAGGCAGTGGAAGACTTCCGCCGCGAAATGGCGGCCACGCGCACTGGGCGCGCGAACGTTCACATGCTGGACACGGTTTCGGTCGACTACTACGGGTCGCAGATGCCGCTCAACCAGATCGCGCAGATCCATGCGCCCGAGCCGCAGATGATCACGGTGCAGCCTTTCGATCCTTCGCAACTGGGAGCGATCGAAAAAGCCATCCGCAGCGGCGACCTCGGCCTGAACCCGATGAACGACGGCAAACTGGTGCGCGTGCCCGTGCCCGCCCTCACCGAAGAGCGCCGCAAGGACATGGTCAAGCACCTGCACCGGATTCTCGAGGAGCACCGCACTGCGATTCGCAATGTTCGTCGCGACGGCAACGAGGCCATCAAGAAGGCGCTGAAGGACAAGAAGATTGCCGAGGATGACGAGAAGCGCGCTCTGGATGAAATCCAGAAGCTTACCGACGACGAGATCAAGAAGATGGAAGAGATGAGCAAGGCCAAAGAAAAGGAAGTTCTGGAGTTCAAGTAGAACCAGTTGCCAGTACCCGGTTGCCAGTTGCTAGAAAAACCGGGGGTTGGGTACTGGCAACTGGTAGCTGGCAGCTGGCAACTGCTTTGGCCTTATAATCTGGCAATGAAGCGCGTCGTCCACGCCGCCTGCCCACACGATTGTCCTGACGCCTGCGGCGTGCTGATCACCATCGCAGACGGGCGCGCCACCAGGATTCAGGGCGATCCCGAGCACCCTGTTACCCGCGAGTTCCTTTGCGCTAAAGTTGCCAAATATCTGGACCGCGTGTACTCACCGGAGCGGGTGCTGTATCCGATGCGACGGGTAGTGGCTAAGGGACCGCCGGCGTACGCGGGCGGGGGCGCCCGCGCCACATGGGAGCGGAGCTTCGCTCCGCTTGGACGGCCGGGGGCGGCCGTCCCTACGCAAGCTTTTGAGCGCATCTCCTGGGACGAGGCGCTTGACGAAATTGCGCATCGCTTGCGCCGGATTGTTGCCGAATACGGCTGCGAATCCATCCTGCCCTACTCTTACGGAGGCTCGCTGGGGGCTCTCAACAGTGCGTCCATGGACCGCCGTTTCTTGGGCGCTTCGCAACTGGAGCGGAGCATCTGCTCCAGCGCGGGCGAAGAAGGCCTGAAATCGGTGATTGGCATTAAGCTCGGCACCGAGCCGGAACAGTTTGCGCATTCGCGCTACATCATCGCCTGGGGCTCAAACATTCACGGCAATAACGTTCACCTCTGGCCCTTCATCGAAGAGGCTCGGCGCCAGGGCGCGAAGCTGGTGGTCATCGATCCATACCGCACACGCACCGCGAAGTGCGCCGACTGGTATCTGCCCATCAACCCCGGCACAGATGCCGCGCTCGCTCTCGGCATGATGCACGTCATCATCAACGAAAACCTTTTCGACGCCGACTACGTTTCGCGCTACACGGTGGGGTTCGATGATCTGAAGGCTCGCGCACAACAGTATCCGCCGGAGAAGGTGGCTCACTGGACCGGTATCTCCGCCGGCGATATTCGCAAGCTTGCCCGTGAGTACGCTACTGCGCGCCCGTCCTTGATTCGCGTGAACTACGGCATCCAACGCTCGGAGCGCGGTGGCATGTCGATGCGGCCGTCACCATGCTGCCCTGTTTGATCGGGTCGTGGAAGGAGGTCGGCGGCGGGCTCCAGCTCTCGCTCAGCGGCGCTTACGGTTTGAATAAGGAAGCGCTCGAAATGCCGGAATTGATGCAGAACGCGCTCGGACGTCCGGCTCGTATCGTCAACATGGTGCAACTCGGCAAGGCGCTGAACTCGCTCGAGGCGCCGCCCATTCAGGCGCTGTTCGTGTACAACTCTAATCCCGCGGCGGTTTGCCCCAACCACAATGAGGTCGTCCGCGGATTAAAGCGTCCCGACCTTTTCACCGTGGTGCACGAGCAGTTCTTCACCGATACGACCGACTACGCCGACATTGTGTTGCCCGCGACCACGTTTTTCGAGCACAAGGACCTGCAGACCGCGTACGGGCACTACTACGTTCAGGTTTCGAATCAGGCGATGGAGCCGGTGGGCGAATGCCGGTCCAATGTCGAGATGTTCCGCGCGCTGGCCGAGCGCATGGGTTTTGAAGACGAATGTTTTCGCGAGACGGTGGATTCGATGATCGACCGCGCGCTGGACGCGCCCAATCCGTGGCTCCGAGGGATTACCCGCGACCGGTTAGAACGCGAACACCGCATGCGGCTGAACTTCGAGAACGAGAATTCGTCGCGCGCGTCGCAGTCGCCCTCAGCGGCTTGTATGTT
>PKXK01000179.1 GCA_003132325.1 Acidobacteriaceae bacterium | reverse complement strand
ACCCGTCGTGGGGCGCCAAAGTCGACGCGGCGGCCGCCCACGATGTAGAATTGGTCCGCGAGAACATTCGCAAACGCAATCCCAAGGCTGCGATTCTCGAAACTGCCTGTCGCGTCTTCATCTCCGCGCCTCAATCTATCGAGGGACGCCACGTGCTGGCGGTGGAAGACGGCCCCACGTCCATTCACGGTGAATTTGAACCAATGACCCCGAACGATTTTCTCTCCATCAAGGATTTTTCTCCCCAACAGATCCGTAGTTTCCTCGACCTCGCCCGCCACATTAAGGCGCGCCCCGACGATTACGCGCAGAAGCTCAAAGGCAAAACCCTCGCCCTGATCTTCGAGAAGCCTTCGCTGCGTACCCGGGTCAGTTTTGATGTCGGGATCCACCAACTCGGAGGCTTCTCCCTCAACCTCTCGCCCGCGGAGATCAACCTGGGCAAGCGCGAGTCGGTCTATGACGTGGCGAAGAATCTCGAGCGCATGGTGCAGGGCATCATGATCCGTACCTTTGCGCACGAGATCGTGGACCGAATGGCCGAATACGCCAGCATTCCGATTATCAACGGGCTAACCGACTACAGCCACCCCTGCCAGGCGATGGCTGACTATATGACCATTCTCGAAATCAAAGGGAAGGTAGCGGGGCTGAAAGTCGCCTACATCGGCGACGGAAACAACGTAGCCCATTCCCTGATGTTCGCCGGCGCGCAACTGGGAGCCCATGTCTGGGTGGCAACTCCGCCCAACTATGAGCCCAAAGCCGACGCCATCCAGTGGGCCCAGAAGCGTGGCGCCGAGACGGGCGGCACTTGCACCATCACCAACGATCCGGTTGCCGCAGCCTCGGCCGCCGACGCGATTTACACCGACGTCTGGGCCAGCATGGGCCAGGAAGCGGAGGCCGACAAACGCCGCAAGATATTCATGCCTTACCAGGTGAATGGCGCTCTTTTCGGACGTGCCAAGCCCGACGCCTCGTTCCTTCACTGCTTGCCCGCCCACCGCGGCGATGAGGTCACCAATGAGGTGATCGATTCTCCACGGTCGGTCGTCTTCCAGGAGGCCGAGAACCGCCTGCACTCGCAGAAGGCGATCATGCTGGAATTGATGGAGCACGGAAGCCGCACCACTCCTGGTGTTCCCGCCGGCGATGCCGTGCGCGTTTGAAGAGAGTAGGTCGAGAGTGGTAGCGAGATTTGCATCGTTCGCTGACTCCGAACGACGAACGACTAACGACTAACGACCAACGACTAACTACCATGAAGACCATGCTGATTGCCGTTGGCGGCAACTCCCTGATTCGCGCAGGCGAAAAGGGTACGGTCAACGAGCAGTTGGCCAATGCCCGTCGCACCGCCGCAGCCATCGTCGGCCTCATCCGCCGCGACTATCGCCTGGTCGTGACTCACGGCAACGGTCCTCAAGTTGGCGCCGCTCTACTCCGCTCGGAATCCGCTTCCAGCCAGGTCCCCGGCCACACNNCAGCCGCCGGTTTGCAGGTGCCCGTCGTGAGCCTGGTCACGCAGACCGTCGTCTCCCAGGAAGATCCGGCCATGCAGCACCCGACCAAACCGATCGGCCCTTTTTATTCTCGTGCCGATGCCGAGGAACGCCGGCGTCTCCTGGGATGGCAAATCGTCGAGGATGCCGCTCGCGGCTATCGCCGGGTCGTGCCTTCGCCCGAGCCCATCGAGATCGTCGAGTTGGAAGTGATTCGCGATCTGGTGAACGACGGAGTGTTGGTGGTGGCGGGCGGAGGTGGCGGCATCCCAGTCGTGCGCTCCAACGGAGGTGTAAAAGGTGTGGAGGCGGTGATCGACAAGGACCGCGCGTCGGCTCTTCTGGCGACCGAGCTCGGCGCTGACGTTTTCGCCATTTCCACCGACACCGATTACGTCTATCTCGATTACAAGAAGCCCACGCAGCGGCCCCTCAAGTTAGTAAGTGCCGCCGAGATGGAAGCGTATTACCAGGCCGGGCACTTCCCGCCGGGTAACATGGGGCCCAAGATCGAGTCCGTGCTTCGTTTCCTGCGCAGCGGCGGAAAAGAAGCCGTCATCACCACGTACGAGCATCTGTGCGACGCAGTGGACGGCGCCGCTGGCACGCGGATCGTTTCCGATCCTGCCGAGGCTGGCGCCGCGACCGGAAAATCCTCGGAACTTTCCTCTGAATTTCCGGCGAGAGGACGGTAGCCATGCGAATCGCGAACCCCACTTCCGTCAAACACGCTGCGGGAAAAGTCGGCTTCGTATCAGGGTATCGCTTTAGCGATACCGCAAGGTCTTCGAAATCAAACGCCCCTTTAGGGGCTGCGGGGCGAGAGTCATTCCTTTTCGAGGCCTTACAGCCGCTATTCTCCAGCGTTTACAATCAGACAAGGAACCGGACCCGATGAAACTGAAACACCTGGTTGAGTCGCAGCAGTTCACCGTCCCGCTGCTAATGGATCTCTTTGCCCGCGCCCGTGGCATGGAACGAGTGGTAGCGCGGGGAGGCTCTCTCGACTACCAGAACCGCATCATGGCGACTGTGTTCTACGCGCCCTCCACGCGCACCCGCTTTTCCTTCGAAGCCGCGATGCATCGTCTGGGGGGTAGCGTCCTTTCGACCGAGCAAGCCCGTGTGTTCTCCTCGGAGATTGAAGGCGAGCAGCTCGAGGATTCCATCCGCGTCATTTCAAGCTATAGCGACGTCATCGTCATTCGCCACAATGAAGAAGGCGGCGCCAAGCGTGCCGCCCAGGTTTCCCCGGTTCCCGTGATCAACGCGGGAGATGGCAACGGCGGCCAGCATCCCACGCAGGCTCTTCTCGATCTCTACACCATCTACCGCGAGCGTCCCCTCGATGGCCTAAGCGTGGCCATTATCGGCGAACTGGATAAGGGACGAACCGCCCGCTCGCTCGCCTACCTGTTGGCGAAATTCGAAAGGGTGAAGATCTTTTTCGTCAGTCCCCCCGAACTCCAGATGAAGCCCGATATTCTGGAGTACCTCGACGAACATGAGGTCCGCTACGAACTGGAGTCCGACCTCGACCGTGTCATCCGCGAGGTCGACGTGGTCTATCAGACCCGCGTCAAACCGGAACGCGTGACCGACATCCGAAGCCTGAAGCGGTATGCGATCAACTCGGCCGTCCTGCAGCGCATGAAGCCGGACGCCATGATCCTCCATCCGCTTCCGCGCACGGTTGAGCTCGACAAGACCGTCGATGACGATCCCAGGGCTCACTACTTCCGCCAGGCAGTCAACGGCCTCTACGTCCGCATGGCACTGCTGACCATGTTGCTGGATAAAGACTAAGGCGCAGATCCGAGCGACTGCATTCTGGACAGGCGGATTCAGGGCAGTTGCGGGCCGCAGCGTCCCTCAGCGGCTAAACAGGTGGCTGAAGAACTCGATTTTGCTCGCGATTTTGGGTGGCGCAGCGCTTCAGCGCTGCGATAACTGCATTGTTTTGAATGCGGCTTTAGCCGCTGAGGGCGCGGCTCTTGCCCAGAAGCGACTTTTCCGCAGCCTGTAAAGCCGGCATTGATTTTGCGATACTTATGGCGCGGCTGAAGCTGAAGCCGCGCCCTTTCAAAACAAAATCAAAACTCTAGTTTTTCCGCAACCGCTTAGAGACCGGTCATTTTCTCCAGGCGTTCTGGATACCGCGCGCCTTCTACCTTGATCTTGGAAGTTGCGCTGTCGATCTCGCGGAGGTCGCCGGGCGTCAGTTCGACTGCCACTGCTCCGATGTTCTCTTCGAGGCGGTTTAGCTTCGTCGTGCCTGGGATCGGAACCATCCACGGCTTTTGCGCCAGCAGCCAGGCGAGTGCGATCTGAGCAGGAGTCGCTTTCTTGCGTTCCGCGATGCTGCCGAGCAGTTCAATCAGGGCCTGATTCGCCTTGAGAGCCTCTTGCGTGAAGCGAGGGAGGCCGCTGCGGAAGTCGGAGCTGTCGAACGTCGTGTTCTCGTTCATCTTTCCCGTCAGGAAGCCCTTGCCGAGAGGGCTATACGGCACGAAACCAATGCCGAGTTCCTCGATGGTCGGTATCACTTCCTTCTCAGGCGTTCTTGTCCACAGCGAGTATTCGCTCTGCAGAGCAGTGACCGGCTGGACTGCGTGGGCGCGACGAATCGTCTGTGCGCCTGCCTCGGAAAGTCCGAAGTGCTTGACCTTGCCTGCTTGAATCAGTTGCTTCACCGCGCCGGCGACGTCTTCGATCGGCACGTTCGGGTCAACCCGGTGCTGATAGAGCAGGTCGATGGTCTCGACCTTAAGCCGCTTGAGCGAGCCTTCGACGGCCTGCTTGATGTGCTCCGGCCGGCTATTCACGCCCGGCGCTCCCGGCTGATTATCGCTGCCACTCAGGTCGAACCCGAACTTGGTAGCGATCACCACCTTGCCGCGAAACGGAGCGAGGGCTTCCCCCACAAGTTCTTCGTTCAAAAACGGGCCGTAGACTTCGGCGGTGTCAAAGAAGGTGATGCCGCGCTCCACGGCGGCATGGAGCAGAGAGGTCATCTCCTGCTTGTCTTTGGGCGGGCCGTAGGAAAAGCTCATGCCCATGCAGCCCAGTCCGATGGCCGATACTTCTAAGTTGCTTTTTCCGAGCTTGCGTTTTTGCATTATTACTCCTTCCTGAAATAGGGCGTGGTTACGACGCTGCTCTTCGCGCATTGGCACGGACTCCCAGTTCTTCCAACCTCGAAAAATTGCTGCCCGAAAAGCGAAAGTGTTTATTCATCGGTTTACTCAGACTTGAGAGAAGCCATATCGATCGAGAAGCGGTACTTCACATCCGCCTTGAGCAGTCTCTCGTAGGCTTCGTTCACCTTCTGGATGGGGATGACTTCCACATCGGCGGTGAGGTTGTGCTTCCCGCAGAAGTCGAGCATCTCCTGGGTTTCGGCGATGCCGCCGATGCACGAACCGGAGAGGCTGCGGCGGCCCATGATCAGGCTGAACGCGGAAACGGCGAGAGGCTTTTCCGGCGCGCCGACGAGCGTGATGTTGCCATCGCGCCGCAACAGATTGAGGTAAGCGTTTATATCGTGATCGGCAGAGACAGCGTCGAGAATGAAGTCGAAGCTGCCGGCGTGCTTTTGCATCTCGTCCGCGTTCCTCGAGATGACGACTTCGTCCGCTCCGAGCCGGATTGCGTCTTCCTTTTTCTTCGGCGAAGTCGTGAAGACGACAACGTGGGCGCCGAGCGCATGTGCAAACTTCACGCCCATGTGGCCGAGTCCTCCGAGACCGGCCACGCCAACTTTCTTGCCCTTGGTGACGCCCCAGTGGCGCATCGGCGAGTACGTCGTAATTCCGGCGCAAAGCAAAGGGGCGGCCCCGGCGGGGTCGAGGTTCGAAGGAACCCGCAGGACAAATCTCTGGTCAACGACAATGCGCTCGGAGTAGCCGCCGTAGGTGACGCCTCCCAGATGCTTGTCGGAAAAGTTGTAGGTAAAGATCGGATTCGGGCAGAACTGCTCGAGACCCGCCCGGCATTCCGGGCAGGTGCCGTCCGAGTCCACCAGGCAGCCGACTGCGCCGAGGTCGCCCGGCTTGAACTTGGTCACCGAAGAGCCGACCTTGGTGACGCGCCCGACGATTTCGTGGCCGGGCACGCAGGGGTAGACAGTGGGCATGAAACCGCTCCACTCATTGCGGACTTGGTGGAGATCGGAGTGGCAAATGCCACAGAACAGAATCTCTATCTGTACGTCGTGTTCGGTTGGGTCGCGCCGCGTGATCGTAGTGAAGGCCAGCGGCGAAGTCGCACTGACAGCGGAGTAGGCTTTTGCGTTGAACATAGTACTTAATCTAGATGCTCGCCGCCCGCTCCGGTATGCAAAATCCGCCAAGCAGCTTGCGGAAAACTCGATCTTGCTCTTGCTTTTGGGTGGCGCAGC
>PKXK01000267.1:275-16315 GCA_003132325.1 Acidobacteriaceae bacterium | reverse complement strand
GAAGGCGTTAGCACTCAGAACCGCAGGAAGTGGATTGCGAAGGGCAAGCCGAGTGCCAGCAGCACGGCCAGGTACAGCACTCCCGTGATGGCGCCCAGTCGCCAGAAGTCTTTGGTCGGGATGTAGCCGCTGCTATACCAGATTGGCGCAGGCCCACTGGCGTAGGGAGTAAGGACGCCCATCAAACCCAGCGAGTAAACCAGAACAAGGGTGATGGCCCTGGCAGGAACGCCCGGCACCGACAGGACGGCTAGCAGGAAAACGGGCAGCAGCGCGGTCGCCTGCGCCGTGATGCTGGCAAACAAATAGTGGATGACGAAGAAGACTGTGACGGTCGCGATCAACATGGGAACCAGTGGAATGCGGGTCATGTAAGTGGCTGCCCGGGAGCCGAACCAGGCCAGGAAACCAACATTGCTGAGCCCTTCAGCCATCGCCACTAACGTGGCAAACCAGACCAGGACGCTCCAGGCCTGTTTATTCGCCAGGATGTCATTCCAGGTGACCACCCTGGCGAGCAGCATCACCGAGATTACAGCCAGAGCGACGGTGACCGGGCTTATCCAGCGGCCGCCACTGATCCAGCCCACCAGCGCTGCCACGGCCAGCAACCCCATGGTCGCTTCAGGCCGAGTGATCCTTCCCATGCTGATGAGCTCGCCGCCCGCCCAGCGTGCAACCTCGTCGCCACGCTTGATCTCGGGCGGATAAAGGAAATAGGCAAGCAACGGTGTCGCCGCGAACAACACGATCCCGACCGGGAGAAAGCCCAGTGCCCACAAGCCCCACGAGATATCCACGTGCGCGACCTTGCGTGCAATTTCCACTGCCAGCAGGTTGGGCGCGAGCGCGGTCAAAAACATGGAACTGGTGACGCAAGTGGTGCCAAAGCCGGTCCACATCAGGTATCCGCCGATTTTTCGCGGGCTATGGTCGGGAAACGAACCATAGAGCGGTGGGATGTTCTTTACGATGGGATACACCGTGCCACCGCTGCGCGCGGTATTGGACGGCATCACCGGAGCAAGAAAGAGATCGGAGAGCGCGATGGCGTAACCGAGACCAAGGGTGCGGCGGCCCAGTGCCTTGACCAGCAGCAGCGCGATGCGCCGGCCAAGACCGGTGGCTTCATATCCCAGCGCGAACATGTTGGCGGCAAAAATGAGCCACACCGCATCATTGGAGAATCCCGAGAGAGCCCATTTGGTGGCGTCGGCCGGCGTTTTCCCAACCAACAGCAGCGCGGAGGCAACTGTAACACCGATAAAACCGATGGCTGCGCCGGGCAGTGGTTCCGTGATGAGGGCGGCAATGACAGCGGCGAATAGTGCGAAGTAATGCCACGCAGTCGCGCTCAGGCCGGAAGGCGCCGGTATCAGAAGAAGTACGAGTCCCAGGGCCAGCGGCCCAATCCATTTTCGAAGCTGTTTGGAAGTGACGGGCGAAGTGCTAACTGGCGCGACTGGTTCCGGTGGCGCAACGGTTGGCGAGGACATGGGCTGGCCTCCCTTGGCACGGAGAACGACATCCTCATGTTATCAGTATTGCTTCAATGCGAACTGTTGGCGGCGATGGATATACGCAGCACGGGGCCGAAAAGATGGCGGAGTTCGAACCGTTGGACTGGTGGAGAGTCCGCGCGCGGCGAACCGTAGCACCTTACGTCAGGTGGACCTGAGTTTCACAGCTTGCGAAGTCAGTTGGCGCAATCAGGCGATCTCACTCACTGAGAATTGATCCCGCTGCACGCGCCGCCGTTGACTCGACTCGCAGCTGAGTCTACGATTTTAGTAAGGCGGGAAGGAGCATTCTCCCGTGACTAGCCGACCATGGTCCGAGATTCGCTCGCCCCCCCGAGACCGTGGAATGAAACTGAAAAGCTTTCTCACCGCCGTGATGAGTCTTCTAAGCATTCTTGTATTTGGGCTTGGAGGGGCACGGAGAAATGTGTTCTGGTTGTGGATAGGATTTATCTGTTGCCTGGTCTCGGGAGTCTTTGTTCAGTTGTTTATCAACCGCATAAAGAATGATGGTGCATCCGGCCGCAGGTAACAAAGCACTCCCCATTAGGGATAGTTGCTGAAATCAGGCATTAGCACTCAAAACCCCGAAAAGAGGTGAAACGATCATCCTCTGACTGCCAGCCCTCCTCCGATGGTCCAGAAACCCGAACCGCCTCTTGACATCGCCTGCTAAAATAGAAGTTCGAGTTAATCAAGAATTGCTTTGTCATACCCGTCCTCTACCGGCTGGAAAGTGCCAAGTTGGGATAGAAATTCTCTAAGTCTTTGATTTATAAATACCTTACCCGTAAGTCCTTATTCCTCAAAGACCCAGCGCCCCGCGGCCTCTAAGCCTTTGAGTTTATTAGACCGGGGTAGGGGGGATAGGGTAACTAAGTAGGGTGATTATTTACTTGACTCGCCCGGTAAATTCTGCTATATTTTGGTTCATGGAGAACGTTATGAGCCACGAACCAAAGAGCCTCCAAGAAGCCATTCTTTACTTCTCGAATCCCGATAACTGTATTGATTACTTGGCGATACGACGCTGGCCAGATGGCCGCGTTATCTGCCCTGGTTGCGGGTCGGATCGGGTCAGTTTCAACGCCCAGCGGCGCACTTGGAAGTGCTCGAAGCACCACGCCAAGCGCGAATTCTCCATCAAAGTCGGAACCGTGATGGAAGACTCCCCGATTCCCTTGGACAAGTGGCTCACCGCGATGTGGATGATCCTCAACTGCAAGAACGGTGTCAGCAGTTGCGAGATCGCCAAGAACGTCCGGGTCACTCAGAAATCGGCATGGTTCATGCTCCATCGGATTCGCCTCTCCATGCAAGACGAAGCCTTGGGATCGAAACTCAACGGCGAAGTCGAAGCGGACGAAACTTTCATCGGTGGCAAGGCACGGAACATGCACAAGAGGGTCAAGGCCCGTCGCATCACCGGGCAGGGCCGCAACACCGATGACAAGATCATGGTCATGGGAATCCTTGAGCGCGGCGGAAAGATTCGCACTCACATCGTTCCCGACCGCCAGAAAGATACTTTGCAAGGACTCGTAAAGACTCACGTGGAACCGGGAGCCATGCTGTACACCGATGAACTTGGAGGATATAAGGGTCTGCAAGGTGAGTACGAGCACCAGATCATTGACCACGCCGTTAAGTACGTGGATGGCCGCGTACACACTAACGGCATGGAGAATTTCTGGTCGCTGCTGAAGCGCAGCCTTGGCGGAACCTACGTCAGCGTGGAACCGTTTCATCTTTTCCGTTACCTCGATGAGCAATCGTTCCGTTACAACTTTCGCGGCACCAAAGAAAACCCGATCACCGATGCGGATCGGTTCAGCATCGCCGCATCCCAGTTAGCCGGTAAGCGTATAACCTTCGCTCAACTAACCGGCAAGGTGGGTCAAACGGTTAACTAAACCTTGGATTCGGAAACGTGGACCGAAGTCCAAGTAAAATAGTCGCGGAAGAATATTTCTTCCAAGGCAATCTTCCGCAGATACCACGATTCATATTCTTCCCCGTTTATTTTGAGGCGACATTCCCCCTTGCTGTTTAGGGTAGGAGTCGCCATAAATTTGACGGTTTCTTTACCGTCGACGACTTCAATCGCCGTATCAGTTAGTCGAAATTGAACCGAATCGTATATTTTCTTCCCTTGGACTATCACTGTTGCAGCCCCATTGCTAGCGGCAAACCTGAAGCCATAGTGACAACCGCCTTCGATCATCGGGCGCAACGTTTGCATCTTTTCCACGTCGCGTTTCAACTCGACTTTGAGTTGCTCAAATATCACCGCTATTGAGCACTGGGAGCGAGCTTCTATCCAATCAAATTCGCTCATGGTCTTTACTCGCTTCAGCGGGCGAAGTCTTAGGCTTAGGCCCTGGTTTCGTCTTCGTCGCTCTCTTACGCTTCCATTCCTCTTCTCGCCTCACTAGTTCATCGTGCGAAACGGAGAGAATCTTACGCACGCCGGCATCGAATTTGGCGCTCTCATCGCTCATTGGAATGCAGCCTCATATTTAGACGATCCTGCAAATACCGTCTTGACGCGAATAATCAGACAGACTTCATGAATATGTTCAGTTGGCGCAGGGGGAGTGAGTAACCAATTCGTTTCCACTTGCACCTTAGTGATAAGTTTGTCATCTTCGAGCAAACAAAAAAATGGATCTTCATCGGGGGCTGGGGAATCTCCGCAAATTTCATCGCAGGTTTGTGGCATCCGCAGAGCATCGAACAAGACTTTGATGCGGTTGTCAATGTCGCCACCGCTTCTCACCAATGAACCTGGACCGTCCCGTCGCAAGAACAGAATGTCCAATGAACATGCGACCATGAAAAAATCACAGACGAGTGGTAAAAAACGATAGCCGCATCGCTTATAGCGATCCGCTAGATCATCGCTGGGATGCTGTTTTCGGAACTCGATCAAAAACGGTTGTGTGCTCCAAAGCGAAACTAATTGTCTGTGGAGCACTTTCCTGATGTCGTGTTTCTCCCGAGCGCGAGTGTTGCTTTGTCCGGCGGCGGGCAACCGACCCTGATACACAAGATGGAATTCCATCTCTCTCTGTTCCTTTTCCAGTTTCGGCCACACGTCATAATCCCACACATCATCGTGTGACCTATCTTTACAACAGGGCTGAGAAAGCAATCACTGCCTCTCTCGGGACTATTGATTCCATGCTCGCACCGTACTACAATGGGCGAGTCAAGTCAATAATCACCCTAAGTAGTAATATCACCTTCCCATTTTGGGAAAAATTTCTCTTCACTAAACTCTCCATTTCCGAGGACCTCATTCCTTGATCGCCAAACAGCCAGACTCCAAAAAACAAGGTTTCGCCACACGAGCCATTCACGCAGGCCAGGAACCCGAACCTGCAACTGGCGCAGTCAACGTTCCCATTTACGCCTCTTCCACCTACGTTCAGGAAGAGATCGGAAAGCACAAAGGATACGAATATTCGCGCGTGTCGAATCCGACGCGCGACCGCCTGGAGACGAATCTCGCCGCGCTCGAAGGCGGCGTCGCGTCCAGAGTTTTCGCCAGCGGAATGGCTGCGATCAACGCCGTTGCGAGCATGCTCAAAGCGGCAGATCACATTGTCGCCGGCCACAATCTTTACGGCGGAACGCCGCGCCTGTTCAATCAGGTGCTGGTCAACTTTGGGTTGACATTTACCTATGTCGATACATCCGACCTCAGCAAGGTCGAGAAAGCATTCCAGCAGAACACGCGGCTGCTGTTCGTGGAGACGCCGACCAACCCGCTGATGCAGCTCAGCGATCTTCGGGCTATTAGTGAACTCAGCCACCAGCACGGCGTTGAGGTCGTGGTCGACAACACTTTCATGTCGCCCTACTTCCAGCGCCCGATCGAACTCGGCGCCGACATGGTTGTCCACTCGACCACGAAGTTTCTCAACGGACACAGCGACGGATTAGGTGGTGTTGTGGTGTGCACGAAACGCGAGCAGGCGGAAAAGCTGGCTTTTCTNNAAGGTTTTCTATCCAGGACTGGCCGATCATCCGCAGCACGCGTTGGCCAAGCGCCAGATGTCGGGCTTCGGATCGATGATCGCCTTCGAAACCGGATCGCTCGCGAATGCGAATAGGATGCTGCGCAAGGTGCTCGTCTGTTCGCTGGCCGAGTCGCTGGGCGGAGTCGAAACCCTGATTTCGCATCCCGCGACCATGACGCATGCTGCGGTCGGCGAAGAAGGCCGCCGCAAGATCGGCATCACTGACGGCTTGGTCCGCATCTCGGTCGGTATCGAGGACGTGGATGATATCCTCGCCGATCTCGACCAGGCGCTGGCCGCGATCTAGCTGTCAGTCATCAGTTATCAGTTGTCAGTAAAAACTGATTTAACTGAAAACTGATAGCTGATAACTGACAACGGTGTCAGCGTACTGATTGTCCCATCCACTCGAGGTATGCCGCGCTGCCATCTTCAATGGCGATCGCAATACACTCTGGGAGTTCGTAGGAGTGCAACTTAGTCAAAGTCTCGCGCAAGCGATCGAAAGCCTCTGCCGTGGTCTTGATCACGAGCAGCCACTCCGTTGCCGTCTCGACCTCGCCCTGCCAGCGATAAACCGATTCGATCTGGGGAGCGATGTTGACGCAGGCTGCCAGTTGCCGCTCCACCAGCGTCTGTGCGATGCTTCGGGCTTCTTCGAGCGAGCCGCAAGTTGTGAGAACGAGCCTTTTGTCGGTCATATAGAATCGGACGTATTAGGTTGAACGTTCGCGGATCAGGTTCGAATTTCACTGGAAGCATACGAGGTAGCCGATGGCAACGCAAATCAAGTTTGGCACTTCTGGATGGCGGGCCGTGATGGCCGAAGAGTTTACGTTTGCCAATGTCCAGCGAGCCGTGCACGGCATTGCGCGCTACGTGTCGTCGCAGAAATCGAACGGAGCAAGAGTCAGAGTCATTGTTGGCCGCGATCCGCGTTTTCTGGGCGAAAGTTTTTGCGCTACGGCCGCTGACATCTTGTCCAGCCACGGCATTACTCCGCTGGTCATCGCGGAGCCAGCGCCAACGCCCACGATTTCCTACGCCATCATCCAGTCCAAAGCCGATGGTGCCATCAACTTCACCGCATCGCACAATCCGCCGGAATACAACGGCATCAAGTTCTCGACGCCCGATGGCGCGCCCGCGCTCCCCGAAGTTACGCAAGCGATCGAGCGCGAGATCGCAACGTTCGACGCGAATCCGCAAACGCCAGGCGCGGCAAAGGCCGAGGCCCAGCCGCAAACTATCGACCCGCGCCGCATGTATCTCTCGCGCTTGCGCGAAATTGTCGATCTCGACGTCATTAAGAAGGCCGGCATCAAGATTGCCTTCGATCCCATGTGGGGCGCCGCCCGCGGCTATTCGGACGCGTTCCTGCGCGAGGCCGGCGTAACCGTGGCCACCGTCCATGACGTCCGCGATGTGCTCTTCGGAGGCCACGCTCCCGAACCGGACGACCACCTGCTCGAAGACCTGCGGCACCAGATGCGCGAAATCGGCGCGGCGATTGGCATTGCGACCGACGGCGATGCCGACCGCTTCGGGATTGTGGACGACGACGGCACCTTCCTCCAACCCAACTACATCATCGCGCTGCTGTTTGACTATCTGGTGGAAACTCGCGGCTGGAAGAACGGAGTCGGCAAGTCCGTCGCCACCACCAATCTCATCAACGCGCTGGCCGAAAAATACGGAATCGAACTGCACGAGACGCCGGTCGGTTTCAAATACATTGGGGAACTCATCAAGCAGGGCAAGATACTCATCGGCGGTGAAGAAAGCGCCGGGCTCTCCATTCGCAAACACGTCCCGGAGAAAGACGGCGTGCTTGCCGGCCTGCTGTGCTGCGAGATGGTGGCTCGCCGCGGCGCCTCGCTCGGCCAACAACTGGGCGAGCTATTTGCCAAAGTTGGTTCCTTTTACCCGCTGCGGGAGAACTTCCGCTTGACGCCGGAAGTGAAACAGAAGTTTACTGAAAAGTTACGTCGAGATCCGAGCGAATTTCTTGGCATAAAAATTGCCAGCGTGGTGAGGATTGACGGACTGAAACTCGTCCTCGCCGACGGATCGTGGGTTTGCTACCGGCTTTCGGGCACGGAACCGGTGGTGCGCGTGTATAGCGAAGCACGCAGCAGGGAAGGGCTTGCAAAGTTGAGTGCCGCGGCGAAAGCATGGATCTTCGACTAGGACCACCGTCGAGAGTGCGCATCCTTCCAAACCGGGAGGAAAGCCTGCGCGCGGTCTTCGATCGGGCTAAGGATCAGGCTCCGCGGGCTGAGGCCGCGGCGGCGCGCTGGGTGGAACGTACGCGGCCGGCCTGGACGTGGTTCGTTCTGGAGTGGCGTCGGCTGGGGACCGCGGCCGCTACTCTTCTGATCGTTGGATTGCTGCTGCACGCCATGTTCGGAGCCAACGGGATGGTCGTGTATCGCCAGAAGCACAACGAGATGGAGTCGCTCCAAAGTGAGGTCGAACGCCTGCAGAAGGAAAACAGTCAGTACGTCGATCAGATCAAATCGCTCAAATCGGATCCCGCGGCCATCGAGAAGGAAGCCCGCGAGCAGTTGCACTACACCCGACCTGGAGAAGTGGTTTACGTCGCTCCCGATTCTCCGCAGAAGCCGCCTACCGGCCGCGCCAGGAACGAGAACAAGCGCGACCGATAGATGCTGGTGGAAAGAAGTTCCGCAGCCCCGCCCCTGCTCCTTCTCCTTCTGTGATAAAGTCTGGAGATCGCATTACGTGTGGGAATCAACTTAAGGAGGGTGACATGCGGAAACTTCTCTTGTTGTTACTTGCCGGCGCGTTCATTGTGTCGGTGGCCTCGGCGTCATTTGCCAGCGATGCCCAAACCGTGAACGGCTGGGTTAGCGACTCCAAGTGTGGCGTTAAGGGGGCCAGCGCGGACCAGGCCGAATGCACGAAGAAGTGCATCAAAGAGGGCGCCAAACCGGTCGTCGTTACCGACACGGACCAGAAGGTCCTGACGGTCGACAATCCCGAGGCCCTCAAGGCGCACTATGGACATCACGTTGCCGTGACCGGGCACATCGACGGCGACAAGATCCACGTGGATAGTGTCAAGATGCTTTAGGGGCGACGAATCGAACAGATGTAAATAGGGCGGCCTTTGTGGCCGCCCTAAGTTTTTGCAGTGTAGCCTTGCGCCTTAAGTTGCCAAAGACAACGGCTGGCGCGAGCTCGGGACGTCGAAGACCAGGATCGCCTCGGATTTGAATCCTTCAAGGTCCTCGGACATCGAGTGTTCGCCAATTCGAATTTGGTGAAAGCGCACCGTACAGTCATCATCCTCCGATAGCGAGACTATCACTCGAAACTGGCGGTCTGTTGCAAGTGGCATTAAGGCTTCTTGCAACGTTGCCGCATACTCGAGACATGAAATAAGGGGTTCGTTCCTTCCATCGAAGGGGAGATGGACGTGGTTGATGAAACACTCAAATCCTGTTTTGTCAAAGCAGTCTGCGATCTTTACGTGCTGGTTGTTTGGCGCCCAGTGGTTCTTGAGCAGGACACAGTCCTCAAAGATATCCAAAGCCGGGAGTTGCTCAGGAGTGACGCGCGCTACCAAGGGCCACCGAAGACCCGCCCTTTGCAACAAGGCAGACATTCTATTGTTCATTTTTGGCTGCTTAACGCACATCTAGCGCACGACGCCTTCGAGCGGTGAACTGGCTGTCGCATAAAGTTTCCGCGGCATTCGTCCCGCGATATACGCTTGTCGTCCCGCCAGCACGGCGTGTTTCATCGCTTCCGCCATCAGCACCGGTTCCTGAGCGCCGGCAATGCCGGTATTCATCAACACCGCGTCGTAGCCTAGTTCCATCGCAATGGCGGCGTCGGAAGCTGTGCCCACGCCCGCGTCCACAATCAACGGGACTCCCGTGATCATCTCGCGCAGGATTCGCAGGTTGGCGGTGTTCTGAATGCCGAGCCCGCTGCCGATCGGCGCGCCCAACGGCATCACCGCCGAAGCTCCGGCATCCACCAGCCGTTTGGCGAAGACGATGTCATCCGAGGTATAGGCGAGCACGGTGAATCCTTCCTTCACCAGCACGCGCGTGGCTTCGAGCGTNNGTATAGCAGCCGGCGGTGTTGGGCAGAAGGAAATATTTATTGGGATCGATGTAATCCAGCAGAGATTCCTTGCTGCGGTCGAGATTCACGCGGCGCACGGCCACCGTCACCATGTCGGCGCCGCTCGCCTCGAGGGCGCGGGCGGTTTCCGGAAAGGATTTATATTTCCCGGTTCCGACGATCAAGCGGGAACGGAATTGCCTGCCAGCGATAGTCAATGAGTCCGTCATGGACTTATTGTACGGCTCCGATGCGGATGCAAACCATCCGGTTCGCGACTGCACCGGGTATGTCGAGTCGCGAAGTTGGCAGGCTCAGAAATCATCTGTGCTTTTCCAATTTGTTATCCAAGCCTGCGCTGATGTTCCTGAATGCGCTTCAGGACTGGCTCTCGGCCTGGGAATAGAGCGCCCACGCGCTCGCCAAATCCTGGACGACATGGCCAAGGGACTTGTAGACGGTAATCTCTTCTGCCGAGCGGCGACCTTCGATCTCGCCCCCCAGAACCTGACCAATTTCAGCGACGATGTGTTCATCCCCGACTAGGCCGGCTCCTTTGGCTCGGAGAAACTCTGCGCCTTGGTGTAGAACGCCTTCGCGACTGTCGACAATGAAGCGCGAACGGACGACGAGGTCGTTGTCCACTTCCGCAGGCCCCGCGTAGCTTGAGCCGACCAAATTCAGGTGTGTACCCGGCCGCACCCAGTCGCCCTTGAGAATCGGCTCGGCCGCGGAGGTGACGGTACATATGATGTCGGCCTCGGCGACGGCTTCTTGGACGACTCCTGCCGTGGCGAGCGGCACCGCAAGTTCCGCTTGCATGCGCTCCGCGAAGGCCTGGGCGCGTTCCCGCGACCGCCCCCAAACCACGATGGATTCAAGATCTCGAACCGTGCCGATCGCCCGCGCGTGGGTCGCGGCCTGTTCGCCATAGCCGAGCAGAGCCAACCGCCGGGCGTCTTTGCGCGCCAGTGCGTCGGTGGCGACCGCGCTGGCCGCTGCCGTCCGGATGGCCGTGATCTCGCCGGCATGGACTACGCAAAGCGGCGCCCCGGTTTCGGGCTCGAAAAGAATGACCAGGCCTTGGTGTGACTGTATTCCACGAGCGAAGTTCTCGTGGAAGACACTGATCAGCTTCGCGCCGAAGGGGGCATGCGCACCCATCGCACCGGGCATAACGCCAAATAGGCGACCGTCGGACAGAGGGATGACCGACCGCAGAAGTTGTTTCGTTTCGCCCTTCGAGAACGCGATCATTGCCTGGCGCACGATCGGAATGCAGACATCGTAGGTAAGCCGCCGGGCGACCTCTTCGCGATCTATGAATCGCATCAGACGCTTCCTTTTATTTTCAGCGCCCTGTCTCGAACCCTAGTTCAACCAGTCGGAGACGGATATTTAGGTCAATTCAAAACCGCTTCGGGCCACGGGGCCGAAGAGAAGGTTCCGCTGCGGAAAATCTGTGCTTCCTTGCGAAGAACGGCCGAAGGTCCCTATCCCGGGACCACATCTGCCTTCGCGTACATCTCATCAATCAGCGTCCGGTACCGTTCCTCGATCCCGCGCCGCCGCACTTTGAAAGTATGAGTCATGGTTCCATCCGCGGCCGAGAATTCCTCGGGCACGACGATCACACGTTTCAGTTTTTCGAAGCGCGCCAGGTTCTGGTTGAGGTCTTCGATGAGGCCTTCATACAGCGCTTGTACCTTGGGGTTCGCAACCAGGGTTTGCCGGGAAGTGAACTCAACCTGGTTCGCGCGCGCCCACTCTTCCAAAAGGGGGAAGTGCGGCGAGATCAGCACGGCGGGGAATTTCCGCCGGTCGCCGACCACCACCGCGGTCCCGATCAGCGGGTTCAGCTTCAGGGAGCTCTCGATCGGTTGCGGCGCGATGAACTTTCCGCCGGAGGTCTTGATCAGATCCTTCTTGCGGTCCGTGATGGAAAGGTATCCCTCGCTGTCGAGGCATCCGATGTCGCCCGTCTTGAACCAGCCGTCCACAAAGGCGTTGCGCGTATCCTCCGGACGATTCCAATAGCCCTTGAAGACCGAGGGCCCGCGCACAAGCACCTCGCCATCGTCGGCAATCCGCACTTCGACGTTCGCCAGCGGTTTGCCGACCGTTCCGAGTTTGTGCGCCTTGGGTGTATTCACCGCGATCACCGGCGAAGTCTCGGTCAGCCCGTAGCCCTCGTCGATGGGAATGCCAATATCGGCATACCACTCGGCCAATTCCCGGCCCAGCGGCGCACCTCCGGAAATGAACTCCTCCGCNNGCGCGGTGAGCGCGCCCCACCGAAAGCGCCCAGCGATAGACCGCGTTGCGCGGAAAGCCCGCAGTCTTGACGATCACCTGTTCACGAATCTTCTCGTAGACGCGCGGCACGCCGATAAAGATGTCGGGCTGCACTTCCGTCAAGACCTTCGCCAGTTGCGCCAGGTCAGAACAGTACGCCAGCACCACGCCGCGGTAGAGCAGCGCGAAATCCACGTGCCGCGCCGTCACATGGGAAAGCGGGAGAAACGATACGCTCACTTCTTCCTTCGTCCCAAAGCCGAAGGCCTCCATGGAGCAGGCGACATTCGACGCCATATTGCCGTGGGTCAACATCGCTCCCTTCGAAATTCCGGTCGTGCCTGAGGTGTAAATAATTGTTGCCAGGTCGTCGGGCCCGATCAATCGTGCGCGGGCGTCGAATTCCGGGTCGCTTTCCGCCGGCCCTTGCCGCATCAGTTCTTGCATCGGAACCGCGTGCGCAGTGTCGATCGCGTCCATCACCAGGATGCGCTCGATGGCTGTGCGCGGCTGGATGGTTAGCACCTTTTCCAGTTGGTGCTGAGTGGAAACGGCGATGACGCGCGCTCCGGAATCGTTGAGGAGGAACGCAGTTTGCTCGGCCGTCTGAGTGGCGTAAACCGGAACCGTGACCACTCCCAGGGCCAGCGCCGCGAAATCGGTGATGGTCCACTCGGGGCGATTCTCGCTGAGGATGGCGACACGATCGCCTTTGCGAACTCCCCAGGATTCAAGCGCGCGAGCTACACCCACGACGCCACGGTAAAGTTCCATGGAAGAGATGGGCGCCCAGCCCTGGACCTGTCGTTGCAACATGACACGGTCGCGGCGGTTTTGGCAGACCGCGAACAAAATGTCGTTTAGAGTCTGAAGGCTCATCCGGTCCGATCAGGGCCCGCAATCGTAGTACGCAGTCATTGTACGCGGTCATTGTACAAAGTCCGCAGGTGGGCCTCGGTACTGTCCTCGTAGAAGCGTTTTGGCGTCTTGGCGCTTTGACCGCGCTCCCAGCCGCAGTGTACGCTTCTACAAATTCCTTCCGAAGGAGTGTCCATGAAACGAAGAGGTGTTTCGATAGTCTTGGGGATATGGCTGCTCACGGCCGGGATGGTTTGTCCGCAGATCCAAGCTCAGGGCAAGAAACCCGAGCTTCCCATGAAACTGAAAGTCGGCGACGTCGCTCCCGACTTCAAACTGCAGTACTTCGATGGCAGCGACGACAAGGAAGTTACGCTAAGCCAGTATCGAGGCAAAAGCAACGTCGTACTGGCGTTCTACATCTTTGCCTTCACCGGTGGTTGAACCGCGCAGATGAAGGCCCTCCAGCAGAATCTGAAACAGCTGGAAGCCGCCGACACCCAGGTCCTGGGTGTGAGTATGGACAGCCCCTACGCCAATAAAGCCTTCGCCGACCAGATCGGAGTCACTTTCCCGCTGCTGAGCGATTGGGGAGGAGACGTCACTCGCCAGTACGGCGTTTACGTGGACAAATACAAAGCGGCGCGCCGCGTCAACTTCCTGATCGGCAAAGACGGAAAGATTCTGGAAGAGCAGATTGACCGGGAAGCCATCGATCCCAAGAAGATCGTGGATGCCTGCGAGCGCAAGAAGGTGAGCCGCTGAGCGAAGGCGCTTATCTTGAATTGCTCCCTCTAGGGAAACTCTGATTCCGTACCGTCGAAAACCTTGAACCACAGGGTACCCTTCGGCTTCGCTCAGGGCAGGCTCCGGGGTGCACGGAGGAACCCGGGTACTGAATCAGACTTCCTTAACGTTCCGTCTGCTGGTTAGCGAAGCGCCGTCCGGCTTCACCCTGCTTGACCGCACTGTGATATGATTTTTCTGCGGGGTGGAGCAGTCTGGTAGCTCGTTGGGCTCATAACCCAAAGGTCGGTGGTTCAAATCCACCCCCCGCAACCAAACTTTTCATGGGTTTACGAGCATCGGATGTTTTCACCGCAGGGGCAAAAAAGGGCAATAAGCCCACCTCCGCAGTGAAATGCGATAAAACAACCGCTCTGGCAGCTCTTTTCATCTTGCCTTCTTCACCTCTTGCCTGAGCGCCATCTGCACCACTTTGCTGTTGGCCTCGCGTTTCGATTCCATCATGGCGTTGCCGTAGACGTTCATGGTGGTCGCGATCTGCGCGTGCCGCATTAGCTTCTGCTGGACTCCAATCGAAGTACCGACCAAATCGAGCCAAGACCGATAGGTATGCCGAAAGGTGTGCCAGCCGATGTCGCCCAGAGCCAGCTTGCGACCTGCAGGACGAATGTAATCCTGCTGGATCGGACTGGCATGGTAGCAGCGTCCGGTCACGGGACTCGGGAAAACCCAGCCTTCTTCTGACTGTGGACACTTCCGTTTCCAGTTGAGCAAGACCGTGCCGAGGTCGGGATCGAGCGGAAGATCATCTTCGGAGTATTCCGTTTTGACCTCATCCACCACGCCGTCCACCACAGCGCGAGTCACGCGCATGGTGAGTTCGGTGAAGTTGATGTCCGGCCACTGCAGAGCCAGAATTTCGCTTACCCGGAGCCCCAGGCACTGGGCGACAACCACCATCGTGCGGTACGGTTCCGTCAGAAGTTGGAGTATCGTGAAATACTGATCGACGGTCAGAATAATTGGCCTCTTCCAGCGCCGACTCGATCCCGGTATTTCGACCAACCCCATCGGGTTCCGCTCCGTCCGAATCAGCTCCCAGAACATCGCTCTTTCAAAAAGGCGATGCATGAGAGCTTTGATTTTTCCTTTGGTGGTTGCGGTCAGGGTCATGTTGTTGAGCCATTCCTGAACGTACATGGGCCTCACCTGGGACACGGACACGTTCTCCCACTTTGGCATGACGTGTTTGTTCAGAATGGTCAAATAAGACTTTCTTGTCGAATGCCGTAACGGCAGGGCATCCGCAATGTACCGATTGCATAAAGCGCCAAACGAAACTTGTCCGTCTGCCGCTCTTTCCGAATCTGCCTGTATACGGTGGGACTCGGCTTTCCTCCAGGCGTCGCCTTCCGTCTTGATTTCCTGGACTGTCCCAAGTAGCACCGCTACTTTCTTGCATCCTCCATCGACTTGCTTTTGACGGAATCGCCAAACCCAGACCGATGGTCCTTCAGACCTTTTCTGTTTTTCAATCCAACCGAACTGATACGTGTTTCGCCGCAAAAGAGACCTCCTCTATTCGCGGCGCAAAGAGTGTTGTGAGAGTACCGCAGAGTGCGCCCAATCGTCTAGATCGGAAAAACGGAATCGCCAGCGGTTGCCAATGCGAAATCCAGGGAGACGACCACTGCGGGCCAATCGCTTCACCGTCGCCGGGTGAATGCGTAGAAACCGCCCTGCCTCTTCGCTGTCGAGCAACGACTCAAGATGAACGTTCGAATCGACAACTGTCTCAACTGGCCTGGGTAGACTCTGTGGCGTAACAGCTCCGACTTGATCGTTTGAAGACGAGACACAGGACATCAGCGCTGGGTCTGATGCTGACTCGATTGGGGCTTCACGGATCAGGTGCGGAGATTGCGGTCGAGCAATCCGACTGGGCTGGGTCGACATTTTAGTCCTCTGTCGGGCCGGACACGGGGGTTCCGAACCGACCAATGCCGTTTTCGGCTGGTCGAGTCCGTGTGCAAGCGACAATTGTTCCCAACCTGCTTCATTTCTCCCGCCCTGTCTAATGAATTCTCGGGAGTCTATTAGTCCTGGGAGGACTAATAGCTTTCCGCAACCGACAAATTTCTTCGACTTTTTCTCGCCGGAGGGATTCGTGGAAGTTTAGTTTGTTGAAATAGCGAGACTTGCGGAAACGACAACAATTCAACATAAATGCCAAAAGCTCTTGATGCAGCAGCGGCAGCCCATCTTTTCCCGACCTTGTTCCGCAGATTCCGATACCAGTCAGAGCATTTCAGCGAGGCGCTTAGAAGGGTTGTGGACGAGCGAAGAGCTAACGAAACTACATTGCCTATGTATCCCGTTACTAAACAGATAGAAATTTCTTCTTTCTACCTCGACTATGAGCTTGTCCGCTAAACCATAAGCACAAAACGCTATTAGTCCCCCAGGGAATAACAAGTTCCCGAACTTTCATTGGACA
>PKXK01000267.1:0-124 GCA_003132325.1 Acidobacteriaceae bacterium | reverse complement strand
GTTGCCGCCGGAACGGGCATTGCCGTTCTCGCCGTCAATGTCCTGAGTTGGCTCTGGGGCGTTTAGCGCCCTTCCCAGCTACCTACGACCCATTTCACCAACACGCTTTGTTAGGCGAGGGGCT
>PKXK01000275.1 GCA_003132325.1 Acidobacteriaceae bacterium | reverse complement strand
ATAGCCGGACAGTAGTGATTCCATTTGATTACCTGCCACAAGAATCACCATCGATCCACGGCTGGTCATTGCTAAAGGAAGATGCAACGGGGCCAATTCCGCCCACGTTCTCCTCATTGTCTGCTAACGCCCCCGTCTTCCTCGGGCTGTCAATAAAACCGAACGGCTGGTACGGGATGGACTATCCAATAAAGGAGGCGCAGAAGACGAGGTGTAACCGTTTGATCTTCGTCGCCAACTTCGGGACAGATGGCAAGGTTTACGCCTTCCTTCACATGCCGTCAAGAGTCGTTGGCGGGACTCCCGAGGAGCGGTGGATTCAAATGGGTGTCAACGTTGGCCCGGATCGCCTAGACGGCAATGAGGGCATCGTAGGCATTATTGGAAAGGAACTGCGAGACGGCTGGGTATCATTCGATGTCTCATTGGTTGACATCGTAGAACGCACATTTGGGAAGCGACAACTGTTCTACGGGGAACACGGGAAACTGATGAAGATTCGTTTTCGTGGTTCTCTCTCTATCTCAGAAGTGGAGTTTTACAGGGGATGAATCAATCTATTCTTGACACGACAGTTTTAATCGACCGAGGAAAGCTGCCCATGATCCAACGCCGCCTTAGGGTTGTCAAATGGCTGAGCACCACCCCGGCAGTCGGAGTCTGCACACTTTGCAGCCGAGAATTCAAAGTTCCCATGAGTGCCCTTAGGCGGACTGCCGACGCGCAGGCGAGCCTTCAAGAGCAGTTCGACAGGCACAAATGCGAACCCGAAGACTCCAGCCAAGCCCCTGTGCGGGTAGATGCCGATGTCCTCCTTCGCCAAGAGCCCGACGAGGAAGAGGACGAAGAGGAAGACGACCGCAAAGAAGAAGATGACGATGCTGATGACGAAGGCGACGGCTCCTCGGAGTGAGCGGGCCTTTATTTATTTCCGTCAGTGAAGGATGTGAGTATGGCAAAGAAACGCACCAAAGCGGACAGATTACAGCGGCAGACTGAACAACAAGAAGAAAAAGTAGATCGCCGTCCAGAAGAGATCGAGAAAAAGCCATCAACACTCGCACCGAAGTCGGACGAGCCGCCCGTCCTGATCCCGATTGAGCAGCAGATTCAGCAACGCGCCTATGAACTTTACGAGCAGCGCGGAAGGACAGACGGTCACGAGTTGGACGATTGGCTTCAGGCCGAGTGCGAGATAAAGGGCACGCAGGCGAACGCAGCAGCGGCATAGCATCCCGGAATAAAGGATGTGAGTGCGGCGTCCGAACTGCTGAAGCCATACGATGCTCGGCTGATGCGGTGCTATCCCGTGAGCGCTCGGCTGAATTCCTTGGCTCACGACGACGTAGCGTGCTCCGCGCCCGTGGAGCTTCGTCAGCCAGAGCGGTCTTGGCCGCGTTGATTTGGTTTGTGCATTCGGTAATCGCGTCGTTCTTAGACATTCGTTGCATGTTCGCTGACTTCCGAAATCAAGTATGGGAAGGCAATCTGCCCGCTCGAAGTGCGAACCAAGTGCTTTGATTGAAATGAAGTTTGCCTCTATTTCCTTAGAATAACTGGAGAAAAACGTGTTCGGAATAGATTGTGCGGTGAGCATCTTGGACGGACCTGAACTGTCTGAGCACAGGCGCAAGGAGCTTGCCCTTGCGCGGCTGATGGCTGAGGCAATCGGCATCATGCTGTATACAGGCGAGACCGACTTGGACATCCGAATCGAGACAGCAAAAGACATGGTTCGCGAGTTCAAGCACGTGTACCCAGAAACACGGGAAATCTAAGAAGCGACGAGGTGGCGTTTGGGTTTTTGTCGTCGCTTGTTCCAATCCTTGAGTCTGACGGGCGACGCAGGGCGCTGAGATCGGGGACGCAACGCGCTCCGGTGGAAGCGCGACGGCGGCCACAATTACTCTAGCAGGCTGCTGAAAAATTGATGGATACGGTGTTTTTCCTGCCGTTTCTCATCGTGGGTGATGTCGAGCGAGTTGGTTTCCGGATTTTTCGGGGCCTTTGGCTCTGGTCCATTCGCAACCAGACACACTTCGGCCCCGGACTTACACCGCCGGAACTGCGGCCGCCAGGTTTCGCATGCGCACCAAGTTGTAAGCCGCGCAGGCGAAAGTAAAGATCCAATCCACTTTGCAAACTCCGCGATGCCGCACTTTCCGCAGCAGCGCGATCGTCTTCAGCCAGCCGAAACATTCTTCGATTCGTTTCCTCTTCCGCTGGCTGATCTTGTATCCCGCGTGCCGCGTGGTGCGCGCATCAATGGCGCTTCCGCCGGGCCGGGCGTGGTTCTGGGCCACGTGCGGCGTCACCTGCAGATTCCGGCACTCCACCACAAACCCGGACGTATCGAAACCTTTGTCGCCGCCCACCGTCACCGTTTTCGTTCCCGGAAGTTTCTCCAGCATCACCAAGGCAGCATCGCGCTCCGCCGTGCCGTTGGCCTCGAACGCTTCCGCATCCACGATCAGCCCGTTCCGGTTTTCCACCAACAGATTACCGCAGTAACTCAACTTCGCCTCCTTGCCCGCGCCTTTGCGCGCCAGCTTGGCCTCGGGATCGGTCTTCGATTCGTGCGTCTGATTGCATCGTTTCTCGCCGTGAAAGTTCACCGTCGGATTCCCCCCATCGTCGGGCGGAGGAGTTTTCTTTCCCGCCTTCGATTGAAAACTCTTCGCGCTCGCCCAGGCCTCCAGCAGCGTACCGTCCACCGTGAAATGCTCGTCCGATGTCAGACCCATGGCCCCAGCCTGCGCCACCACCTGCGCCAGAAACTGCCGGGCCACATCGGCCTCCAACCGCCGGTCGCGGTTCTTCGTGAAGGTGGTCGCGTCCCAGACTTCGTCGTCCGCGTTCAGCCCCACAAACCAGCGGAACAGCAGGTTGTAATCCATCTCTTCCATCAGCAAACGCTCGCTGCGCACCGAGTACAGCATCTGCAGCAGCTGCGCTCGCAACNNACTTCTCCGGCGCAATCGACGGCCGCCCCACGCTGGCGTACATCGCGTCCAACTGCCCCGACAACTGGGTCAGCGCCTCGTCCACCATGGCCCGGATGGCGCGCAGCGGATGGTCGTTTCGCACCCGTTCCTCCGGCGACAAGTAACTGAATATATGGTTCTGCTGATCGTCCGCTCCTCGCATGCTTCTTCGTAACATACACGGCTGTGGATTGGGAGTAGTTTTTCAGCAGCCTGCTAGGTAGAGGAATAGCAAGAGGGCCAGCGCACTGAGAACGCTTCTCTCTGCATGCAACGCGCTCAAGTGTGTGAGTAGATAACGAATCAAGACACGCGCAGACTCCGGAGCGAGGTGCGAGCTGCTCCTCGACTGATGTCGGGCACAATGACCAATTCAAGAACCGTGACATCGGACAGTTCAACTTGATATTCCTCGACCTCGCGTACCGTGTCAGGTGGGCTGAAATTCCACTGCTGGCGCACAATTTCTCGAAATGAGCGCCCGCCATCCCCAGACCATCGCAAGACGAACTCTTGGGTGCGTTCTGTCTCGGTTTCTTCGAAGGCGAGCGAGATGCGTCTAAGCCTTTGCGGCTGATCGAAGATGAGCCGGATGGTCTGAGTACCGGAATCGGCGGCACGCCAGCCCCGCATTTCTCCTTTGACCATCGCAGACTCCACCGGATAATCCTTGTTCTCCGATGTGACCTCGACCACGGCCATACGGTCGAGGTCCAGCCAGCCTTCGTCGAGAGGCGGAACATCCTGCGGAATCGGCGTGTATAAGCGACACCAGACAAAGCACTTGGAATTTGCACTGCGACAGTTCGGGACCAGGTGGTCCGAGAATCTCTCTCCGACTATCCGGAGAAAGAGGCAAGAATGGCCATCTGTAAGTCTTTGATAATGCGGCAGTTTGGACTTTGTTGCCGGCTTGCCGCCGGGGGGCCAGGTGACAGCCAAGGCGGCTGACGTTGGAAATCAGAGTTCGCGGTAACGGAAGCCAGCCGCCTAGGCTGGCAGAGACAGATAGAGGATCGGGAAAAGTATTTCGATCTGAACGTCGCGCAACGATCAACGTGTTCATGTGCCCCATGCATGCACGCGTGCACAAGGGCAATGAGAGGGCAATTACGATTCCAACAGGTTTCAAATAAGGACATTACGTTACTCTTTGCGCCGCGTAAGTCCATTAGATTCTGTTAATTGTCGCCCTCATAACCCAAAGGTCGGTGGTTCAAATCCACCCCCCGCAACCAACTCCATCAACAAGTTGCAGCCTTTCGGTACAAGCCAATCCGCTCACTTTGCGCTCACACTGCCAACAACTGTTCCACAACCTGCCCGTGCGCGGCCCGTTTCTGCTCACTCACAGCTTGCGTGTACAGGTTCAAAGTGGTGCCGATGTTCGAGTGCCGTAGCAATTCGCTTTGCACCTTCACGTCCGTACCGTTCGCCCGTAGCAGCGTGCTGTAGCTGTGCCGGAACGTGTGCCAGCCCACCGTTTTCGTGATGCCCGCTCGCTTGACGGCGGGCTTCACAAAGTCCGTTAGAGCCGAATCCGGCCAATATGGCTCCGCCCCGTGTTTGTACGGCGAGGCAAAAACCCAATCGGAGTCTGCCCGGTACGCCGACCGCTCACGAAACGCGCTCACGATTGTGAGCAGATTGTGAGCGAGCGGGATGGATTTCCTACGGGCCAACGTCTTGGGTTTTCCAACGTGGCAATGCACCACGCCGCGTTGCACGCTGAGGGTTGCTGCGTCCCAGTCAAAGTCTGCCCACCGAAGCCCGGTAAACTCACTCCGGCTCAGTCCCAAACATCCCGCCAGAATGACCATCATGCGGTAAGGCTCTGTGGTCAACTCTGCCAGTAATGCTCGGAACTCCTCCGGGGCCAGCACATCCGGTTCTGCTCGCCGCGCTCCACCTTGACGAACGCGGGTGATGGGATTTTCTTTGATGAGTTCCCAGCGGGCAGCACACTCGAAAAGAACATGAAGCACGTTCCGCAAATGCAGTTTGCTCTTGGGTGCGAGTTCTACCACTCCCAGCCATTGCTCAACTGCCATTGTGCGAACCTGTTCCAACGTGTGCCGTCCCCACTTCAACTTGACCCAACCGTTCAGGTACGTCTTGTAGCTTGCCCGCGTTGCGTATGCCAGCCGCCCCATCTCCAGATCGTCTGTGAGGTATCGGTCAACCAAAGTCGCAACGGTAATTGGAACCGCTTTCGGCAATTCCGAGTTGATTTCCAGACGAAGGACATCGGCTGTACACTGTGCGTCCCGTTCGGTAGGAAACTGCTCCACCGTCCCGAGTAGCCTGCTACGCTGTGCCCCGTTGGCATCTCGCCAACGAAACTCCCACACATCCGGCCCATTCGCCCGCTTCTTTAGGGTTAAGTTCCCCCGTTGGTATTTTCGTGCCATCACTGAATCCTCTCCGTGAGGCACGGGCGATGCGATTGTGATTGTAGCCCAATCCAATCGTTGAGCGCACTGGCCCGAAAAAACCAACACCGACCGATTTTGATTGCAGGCACTTCTCCCAAGCGCGCGAGGCGCATCAAGGTTTTCGGATGCATGCCGCCTAATAGCAAAGCCGCTTCTGCTACCGTCAACAGAGGTTCAAAGTCTTGTGTCGCCATAAAATCAGCCATTGGCAAAGATCGGTCAATCGTGACGACCTCGCCTTCTTACCAACCAGATCAAGGCGGCGCGCGCCGTTCCGGGCTGCTCAAATCCGTATGGAACCGACAATCTTTCCCAACCTGCTTCATTTCTGCCGCCCTGTCTAATGAATTGTGGGGAACGTGTTATTCCTTCCGCGACTAATAACTTTCTGCAACCGACAAATTTCTTCGACTTTTTCTGGCCGGAGGGATTCGTGGAGGTTTAGTTTGTTGAAATAGCGAGACTTGCGGAAACGACAACAATTCAACCTAAGTGCCAAAAGGTCTTGATGCAGCGGTGGCGCCCATCTTCTTCTCGGCGTTGTTCCGCTGATTCCGATACCAGTCAGAGCATTTCAGCGAGGCGTTTAGAAGGATTGTGGGTGAGCGAAGAGCTAACGAAACTACATTGCCAATGTGCTTCGTTACCAACCAGATGGAAATTTCCTCTTTCTACCTCGACTATGAGCTTGTCCGCTAAACCATAAGTACAAAACGCTATTAGTCCCCCAGGGAATAACAGGCTCCCGAACTTTCATTGGACAG
>PKXK01000177.1 GCA_003132325.1 Acidobacteriaceae bacterium | reverse complement strand
GCTGCGCCACCCAAAAGCAAGACCAAGCGCCATTTCTTCCGTTCGCGGAGGGGAACTTCCCTACCCCGAGCGGGAAAGCGGAGTTTTACAGTGAAGCGTTGAAGGGTCAGGGGCTCGATCCGGTTGTTGCCTTCACTCCGCCCGACGAATCGCGACATGGGTCTAAAGCCTCCGGCTTCCCGCTCGAACTTCTTGCCCGCAAACCTGACAACCATCTCAATTCGTCGTTTGCCAACCTGCCGTCGGTCCGCAAGATGGAACCTGGGATCGGCAATCTGGAGATGCATCCGGACGACGCTGAGGCGCGTGGCATCGGCGATGGCGACCGGGTTCGCGCCTTCAACTCCCGCGGTGAGATCGTCCTTCAGGCGCGGGTTGATAGTTCGCGAAGCGACGGTCCGGTGCCTCCGGGAGTGGTTGCCGCCCGGCTCGATTGGGCACGGTTCAGCCCCGGCGGCACCAATATTAATGCGCTCACCTCAGAAAAACTTACCGACATGGGCAACGCGGCGACGTTTTATTCCGTCTGTGTTGAGGTGGAACTCTTTCGGGCGTGAGATCGGGGGTGCGGAAAATTCGGCGCTTGATGCCAGCCCCTAAAGAAACTCTGATTAAGTACCATCGAAACCCTTGAACCACGGGGTACACAGGGGTGCACGGAGGACCCCGGGGACTTAATCAGATTCTTCCGAAAGGGGGTTCTGGATTCGAATGAGGTGCGGTGTCGCTGAAGCGATACCGTGACATGAAACTTATTTCTGCAGCCTGCCAAGGGAAGAAATTCAGTCCCCGCCTTGGACGGTTCCCGCTCTCTACCGTATAATTACCGTTTTCCTAACTCTAGTTGTTCGAGGTAGTTGCGATTCATCTTCGTCATCATGCTATCCCCGTGTGCCGCCTGCGACTCGGCCACGACATGGGCCCACGGCGAGACCCTTCACGGCGTCCATCTCCTTCGTCTCCAATAGGTTGGGGGCACAGCTCTGTTCGGAGTGGGCTCCTGGGTCTACTGGCTCTTCTGCTTTTGGCGATCCCTGCTCTCGCCCAGCAGGATCTGATCGTCGGGATCACCGTCCACGGCAACCGCCGCATCCCGGCCGACACGGTCAGGGCCCGCATCTTTACCAAGGTCGGCGACGTCTACGACACGGCCTCCATCGAACGCGACTTCAACGCCCTGTGGAACACGGGCTACTTTGAGGACATCCGCTTTGAGCGCGAACAGAGCGCCAAAGGCTGGATTCTTCACATCTACCTCAAGGAGCGGCCGACCATCCGCGAGATCAACTACACCGGCCTGAATGCGGTTTCCACCAGCGACGTGCTCGACCGCTTCAAGGATCGCAAAGTGGGACTGGCGGTGGAGAACCAATACGACCCGACCAAGATCAAGAAGGCCGAAGTGACGCTGAAACAACTGCTCTCGGAGCACGGGCGTCAGTTCGCTACGATTCGCACCGAGGTGCGCCCGATTCCGCCCAATGCCGTCGGCATCACGTTCGTGGTTCGCGAAGGGCCGAAGGTTAAGGTGGGTCGGATACGCTTCCGGGGCAACAAACACGTCAATGACCGCACCCTGCGCGCGGCGATGAAGAACCTGAAGCCCATCGGCATCCCGCACTCCATTTTTCTGGAAGACCTCATCTCCAAGACCTACGACGCCACCAAACTCGAAGAAGACACGGAACGCGTCCGCGCCGAGTTCCAGAACCGCGGCTATTTCAAGGTGCTGGTCGACGACCCTAAGACCGAGATCCACGACACTGGACACACGGGCTTCCACGTCCCAGGCTTCCAGCCGGGGCTGGGGAAATCTGTCGATATCACCATGCCCATCGAAGAGGGCGACCGCTACCGCCTGGGCACGATTACCTTCCAGCACAACAAGGCCATCTCGAATGCCGCGGCCCTGCGCAGCCTTTTCCCCATGAAGGACGGGGAAATTTTCAGCCGGGAAAAGGTGGCGAAGGGACTGGAGAACCTGCGCAAAGCTTATGGCGAAGCCGGCTACATCAACTTCACATCCGTCCCCGACACCAAGTTCGACGACGTGAAGAAGACCGTGAATCTGGAAATCGACGTGGACGAAGGCAAACAGTTCTACGTGCGGCGCATCGAGTTCCAGGGAAATACGACCACCCGCGATAAAGTCATCCGCCGCGAAATTGCGCTGGAAGAAGGCCAGATCTACAACTCGCGTTACTGGGAGCTGAGCCTGCTGCGCCTGAACCAACTGGGCTACTTTGAGCAACTCAAGCCCGACGATCAAAACACTACCGAGCGCCACCTCGACGAAAAGGCGGGCACCGTCGATCTCACGCTGAAGGTGAAGGAAAAGGGGAAGAACAGCATTGGGCTGCAAGGCGGGGTCAGCGGTCTGGCCGGCGCGTTCATTGGCATCAATTACAGCACCAACAACTTTCTGGGACTGGGCGAGACGCTCTCAGTGCAGGCCAGCCTGGGCGCCTACCAGCGGGACATCATGTTCGGATTTACCGAGCCCTACTTGTTCGACCGGCCCATCCAGGCCGGCTTCCAGGTCTACCTGCGGAAAACTAACTTTAACGAAGCGCGGCAGTATGCGATTTCCACCGGACAGAATCTGAACCTGCCATCGGCCTACCTGCAGAACCTGCAGGACTACTCGCAGTCCAGTACCGGCGTGAGCTTGAGCGTAAGCTATCCGCTGCACCGTTCTTTCAAGCGCCTGGGCATCGCCTACTCCTTAGACCGTTCTTCGCTGATCGCCGTCAGCGATGCCTCCAAGCTATTGTTCAACAATCTTAACTTTAGCGGTATCACCGGTCCCAACGCGCTCAACGGCATCGTTACCAGCAAGATCACGCCCAGCTTCACCATGAACACTCTGGACGCGGCCTACGCGCCGCATCATGGCAAGAGCCTGTTCATCGGCGGGGAGTTCGCCGGCATCGGCGGCACGGTTCACACCATCCGGCCGATTATTCAGTACAAGCAATTTTTCCCGATGCAGAAGCGCCGCAATGCGTTTGGCTACAATCTTCAGGGATCGTTCATCACGGGATACGGCGGGATCGTTGCGCCTCCGTTTGAACGAGCGTACCTCGGAGGTGAGAACGATGTCCGCGGTTTCGACTTCCGCACCATCTCTCCCATCGCCTATCTGCCCAGCGCCCAGAACGTGAACCTCAGGAACGGCGACGGATCGTTTGTTCCCGCGAACTACCACTTTCCAGTGCAGGTAAGTAGCACCGGAGCGTGCGTCAGCAACTGCGTGAATATCCCGGTCCCGTACCTGCAACTGGTAACTCCCGGCGGCGATCTTAGTCTGAACGCCAACGCCGAATACCGGATCACCATCGCTGGGCCAGTCGCCATCGCGCCCTTCGTCGACGCGGGCATGGATCCGATCCTGCGCACCTCACAGTTGCAGGTCAACCCGATCCAATTCCAAAACTTGGAGAACACCATTTTCGGCTGTCTGATTCCGCCGAGTCCTGGCAACGGGTACGTTTGCCAAGGCGGAGCCACACTTCCAAAGGGCACCTTCTCGCAATATCTCAAACCGGTTCCTGGCACGAACTGGGTGGTGCGCATGTCCACCGGAATCGAATTGCAGACCATGCTTCCGGTAGTCAATGCGCCCTTCCGCATTTACTATGCCTACAATGCCCGGCGTCTCGACAGCAGCGCGTCGCCGGCCATACAAATCAACCGCAACATGTTCCCTTGTCCTGTCGTGGATCCCAAGAAAGGCTGTACAACTGCCGACAAAGGCGCCGGCGACTACACCTATGGTGTGACGAAGGCTACCCTGGGCTCGAACTACACTCTCCGGGAACCACGCAAGACCTTCCGCTTCTCCGTGGCCACAACGTTCTAGAAGCAGCTATCAGCCGTCAGCTTTCAGTACCCGCCTAAGTGGCAGTCCGATCCAGCGCCGTTTGCGATCATGAGCAGATTCGTCTGGGAAGTTTGCGACTGAGAGCTGATAACTGAGAGCTGACAGCTACTCGATGTGCACCAGTCGGCTGGCGGGCTCGGACGCCGGCGCGGGGCGTTGCGGGGCGCGCCAAGCATCCAGCACCGATACCTGATGCACGCATGATACCGTGCAATGGGGCGCGCACGGCTTCTCCGTGTGGAACTCGCGGCGCAGATCGGCAATCGTGTATTTCTCCAGCGGAATGCCCGGATAGCCGCGCTGCTGCGAGCAGTAATGCACCAGGCCGTCTTCGCAGATGTAGAGATAGCGTGCTCCGGCGCGGCAGCGCCACTGATTGGGGCGGCCGAGCGCGATGTTGTCCTGAAAGGCATTGACGCGAGTGAAGCTGCGTTTTTCCAGTCCCTTCATCTCGTGGTACACACGCCGTTCTTCGTCGTTCAAGGGCTGCACCTGCCCCGAGCCGTCGTGAATGATTCCCACCGTCGAACTGAAGCCCAGTTCCAGCGCGCGCCGGCCGATGGTGAGCGCATCCTGCGGATGGCTCACGCCGCCGCCCACGACGGAATTGATATTCACGTGAAAATCGGCGTGCTCGGCCAGCAGTTGCAGCTTGCGGTCGAGCACTTTCAGGCTCTTCTTCGAGACCTCGTCGGGATTGACGTTATCGATAGAAATCTGGAGCCATTCGAGGCCCGAGCGGTTCAGCCGCTGGATGCGATCCGCGGTCAGCAGATAGCCGTTGGTGATCAGGCCCGACACGATCCTGTGTTTCCGCATTTGGTGGATAATGTCGTCCAGTTGCGGATGCAGCAGAGGTTCTCCTCCGCTGATGGTAACGACAGAAGTGCCAAGGTCGCCTAGCAGATCCACCCGCCGCAACATCTGCTCGGTGGACACAGGCTTGGAAAAATCATCGAACTCATTGCAGTACGTGCAAGCCAGATTGCAGCGTCGGGTGGGGATCAGATGGGCGAGCAGAGGATGGTCGGTCGACACTACGGCCTTGAGGATTTGCCACAATCCATGAACGTTGCGTTCGGCGGCCCTGAGTTTGCGGCGTAGTTTGACGAGCGAGGAAGCCATAGGAAATCTAGTCTTTCATTTGAACATCTCGGGTCGGTCTGCGTCCAATCTCGGCCAGTATTCGGTGGAAACGGGGGGTTGAACGGCAATTCCACGGCTGCGCTTCCGAGATCAGCCAACCTTTTCATCGTAGTGATTCGTCATGGCGCGCGCAATTCCAGGGCTGTGCAGAAGGGGACGACTGCTTTCGACCCCCCTGACGACAGTCTTTTAAACTCAAAGACTTAGCGCGGGGTCTTTTGTCAGGTCTATGATTAATAAGGAGTTACTCGTAAAGTATTTTCGGATCAAAGACTTAGGGGAAAAGCGCGACGCTGATACACATAAACATTAGAATTATACACATTGCATCTTGAGGAAGGTCCGCAGCGAACTGCCCCACTCAAGCCAAAAGAGGGCTTGAATGGGGCACCCGAGGCATGAACTAGTAGTGCAGATGAGGGGGAATCATCAATGCGGGTGGAGAGGCGGCCGATGCGTGCGTCAGACGCTGGGTGTAGAGACGCGGATTGCTGCGTCTCGGCGGAGTGAGACGGGGCAAGCCCCGTCTCTACACGCGGGCTACTGCATGGTCCCGCCCATGGGCACGTAGCGGAACTTCTTCCCATCGAAGAACAGGGCAGAGCTTTCTCCGAAATCGCTGGCTTCTTCGACGTAGATCGCTTCGACGGTTTTCTTTCGCAGGTTCATTTTTCGAACGGAGAGGGCTTTATACGGCAAATTCACAATCACGTACTTGGCTTTCGGAGTGGCCGAGCGCCAGCCGCCGGTTTCCGCGCCATAAATGATCAGGACCACCAATCCCCGCCGTTGCGGATCGGGTTCGCTGAAGGTGGTAGTGACCTTGGGGTCGCCATAGCCAAAGAAATCGTAGTAAGGATCCATGACCGTGTAATTGTGCTCGGCCTGATTGGGCAGCGGATTCTTGCAACGCGCCGCAATGACAACGTCTTCCACGCCATCGCCATCGAGATCGCCGAACACGGCTGCGACCTCGGGTACTAGCGTGAAGCCCTCGCCAAACTGCTGCCGCACGAACTCGTTGTCGATTTTGCGAGCTGCCGGATTCCCCTGTCCGAAAGCTGGAAGCAAGATCGCGGCACTGAACGCCAGGAGTAACAGTACTTTTCTCATGGGTCTACTCTAGTCCGGGGGGATGACCAAGGGCAGGTAACGAAAGTCACCAGTGGGGGCGGAATAAGTCGAGTATTGAGTAGGTAGTGTCCTAATTTGAAATCCTCACGCATGAGTGGCGGCCCTCAGCGTGCTACGAATCCAGTCAGAGAGTATTTGCTTGCTCGCCTTCGCCGCCCCTGTTACCGCCCTTAGTTCGTCAACCGTCAGGCGCACCTGCACAGTCCTCCCCTTCGCCTCGCCCTTTGGCATCTTCGGACGCCCGACTCTAGCTTTCTTCTGCTGTGCCAATTCTCGACTCCTGAATGATGAAGGCTCGTACAGCATCCTCTGCTGACTTGACTGGATGTGCATGTAGGACTGCGACATGACGGCGCGGATTCTTGGGATCATCGGTATCGTGAGCCCACGCATAAACCCTGTGCGCCGTAGGATGGTCTTTCAGGTCAAACACTTCAACAATCCCTTCCCACACCGTCTGCCCCTGAAACGTCTCTTTCACGGGCACGCTTTCCACGTGCGTAGCTTCCGCACCGTGCAATCGGCGGATTACGTCTCGCAGTTCCTCTAGGTACGTCACGCCACCGCCTCTACAAGATCGCCAACCGTGAGAAAGCCCCGCTCAACTCCCGCCGCCATCGCTGGGGTGCAGCGCAGTGTGTTGTGGCGCTTCACGAAATTGTAATAAGCAAAGTGCAATGCAACCGCTGCCTCAAAGTTCTCCCGCTTTTTACTGAAAGCCAACGTCAGGCGGGTCAGGCGGCGCATGTGCAGCCGTGTGGTTGCGTTCAAGCGTTCGATGTAGCTGGTGGAAATCAGCCTCTCATCCGGTTGTCCGACGATCACTTTCTTCTCAGAAGAAACGAACTCAGGTGCGCTGTAGCGGCGATTGTTGCTCATTTCTTCGTGCCCGTAGGTCTTGACGATCTGCGCGTAATCCACTTCGGAACCGAATGCTTTCTCTATCGCTTCAACGTAGGCGCGTAGGCCATCGGTAGAGATTTGCACGCGGTTCCTCATACGGCTGGCAACGCCCTGCACAAAGGCGTTTGCTGTGGCCGCATCCCGTTTGCCAACTTTGAACGCCGGAACCAATTTGGTTTGCGCGTCTACAGCGCAGAACGTCCAAGCATCGCCACATTCCGGGCCATCATCCACCGTGACGTGCTTCTCTTTCTTGCCGATGAATCCCCAGATTTCGTCAAACTCTAAGCGACTACATGATAGATCGCGCATCTTGGCATCCATCAGGGCCGCGCAACCCTTGCCGACGCGAACGCCAAGCCGCATGATCGTATCGCGGTGAACGCCAGTGATCCGTTCGATAGAGCGGATGCTAGAGCCTTCGCAAAGCGACCCGATGATTGCGATTTGCTTGTCGGAGCTAAGTACGTTTGCCATGTAATTAGTGTATTACGATAATTAGGGGATGTCAAGGAGTTTTTGTGTTACAATAAGCCCATGCCAGATAGTGAATCCGGCGAAGGCGTAAACGAGACACAGAGCAAGCCCGAGGTGCCACCAGCGCCACCAGCCCCAGCCGTAGCTCAGCCGCCGGAACTCATAGCTCAAATAAAGCCAACTCCCGAAGTAGCAACACGAGAACCCGCTGCCGAAGTGCAGGGCAATATATGCGGCAGCAATGATCGTGAAGCCCCTTCCGCGAGACAAATGGTATGGCTCACGGCCATCATAGCGTTCGCTACCATCGTGAATGCTGGAATCTTCTACTTGGAGTCGGAAAGCACGGGGAAACAAATCGATAAACTTACGAACAAGGCTGGAGGGATCGTAGACTCCATGAACAATGCTCTCTCTGACAACCGGGATGCCCTCTCCAAAGCTTTCCAGGCAAACCAAAAAGCATTGGAGGCTAGCGAGCGCCGAAGCAGGGAGGCTCTTAACGCCAGCATCGCCATCGCCCACAATGAACAACGTGCGTGGATAATTGTCCCCCATAAATATGGCCTTGTGGATTTCGTGGCCAACGGTCCAATTACTTACTCGATGGGCTTTATTAACACCGGAAAGACCCCCGCTGATTCCGTGAAGGCTGTCGTGCGGGCTCAAGTCATCGAGACTGGGCACGACCCTAGTTTCAGTTACGAGTCCGGCACCTCCAACACATTCCAAGTGGGAGAACTTGTTCCTAACGATGACGAACCTCCGCAACAACTTCAAGCCCGCGCCAATGGAGCCATCATCGTCCTCTCGGATGAGGGATTGCGGCGCATCCGATACGCTGGCACCGATTATGTTGCCATTTATGGCGAGGTCACCTACAGGGATATCGCTGGCAATCACTGGATGAGGTTTTGCCACGAGGTATACACTGGCCCACAGGAACAGGGACACACTCCGCAGAAGTGCGGGCAGTATAATTCTTCGGGGGATGGCGGGACTCCTCCGAAGTTCCGGTGAAATTAGGACACTACCGGCAGACTGGAGCCTCCCCCCACAGGAGCGGTGAATATGAAGCGAAGCTATATTGCGCTCGCGTTGGGCGCGCTGGTTGCGGTGGGAGCGGCGTTGAGCCTGCCGAGTTGTGGAAACCAGAAGCAACTGGTGAACCTTCAGGTCCAGCCGGGGCTTGCTACCTATCCCTCACCGAATTCGGCGCCGCTTGACTTCAGTGCCATTGGTACTTTCATCCATCCGCCATCCACGGAGGACCTCACCACGAAGGTAACTTGGAGTACCGATGTCCCAGACTTGTTGACGCTCAATTCTGGGGGGGTGGCTGGCGCGGTGGCGCCCAGTGGGACAGGCTGCGGGATCGCTCAAGTCATAGCGACGGCGAATCAAGGCACGGGCGGGTCAGGGAATATTGTAATTGCCTACGCGACTGTTACCGTGCAGGACATCACCCAACCGCAGTGCCCAGGGGGCAGTAGTACGCAAGCGGTGGTGACCGTCACCCTGGCCGGGACTAATGGGGCCGGCAGTGTGACGAGTGTGCCGGCGGGGATCAACTGCCTAAGCGCGGCATGCGGCGCCCTGTTCACAGTCAACACTACGATCGCGCTGATTGCCACACCCAGCGCTGGTGGACATACCTTCGTGGGTTGGACGGGAGCCTGCACCACGACTGCGACCACGTGCTCGATTCTGGTACCCACCGCGGGCGCCAACGCAACAGCTACTTTCAACTGATCGGTCGCCTCGAATACTACTGGTTTTCGTCGGCTAGAAGTTGGCCGAGGGTGGGCTTGTGCCTCTCCGGCTTGGTCTTTTTGGCGGCAACAAGTTGAGAGGGCTTCGGACTGCCGACGCGTTCGCGGGCCATCTCGCGAACCACCTTTGCGGCGGAGAAAACCTTTTTCTTGCGCTTGCGGGGCATGGTCGTAATGCTGGCATCTTCGCACATTCCATCCGCAAAAGTGCAATAATCGGAGGTTGGCGTGGAGGCCCACTCATTCGCAAAAAGGCTGCGAATGAGTGGGGCACCCGCCGCGTTGTTCTAGAGCCGAGGCCTAATTCATGGATGAGCGCGAGTTTTTTGACGAACGGTCCGATAAGAAGCCGTCGAATCTAAGTTGTCCGCATTGCCATCAGTCGGCGGAATATGAGATCCAGTGGCTGGTGCGCATGAAGAAGAAGAGTCTGCCGCCGCGCGCGGACGATCGCGACCGCGCTAAGTTCGCCAAGGCCCAGTCGTACATGCTGCGCCGGGACGACATGATGATGTGCAAGAACATGCGCTGCCGCAAACGATTTGAGATTACGGGCGTGCAGAGCGTCGCGTTTCTGGAATAGCAGTCGTTGGTCCCTGGTCGTTGGTCGTTCGCAAATGCAGGCCCAACCGCAAATGGGTTGCGAATACTAACGACCANNCAGAAAGACGCTCCGCTGAAGCTGAACGATGCGGGGACGTGGATTCGCGAAGATGTTTCCTACGAAGTGAATGAGCCGGACGCCTTCGCGCTCGAAGAGGCGTTGCGGCAAAAGGAAAAGCACACCGGCGAGGTGGTGGTCATCACCGCCGGACCGGCGCGCGCGATGCAGGTATTGCGCGAGGCGCTGGCGAAGGGCGCGGACCGGGCCATCCATCTCGAGGACAACGCTTTTGTCGGGCTCGATGCCTACAACACGGCGCGGGCCATCGCCGCGGCCATCAAGGACGAAAAGTTCGACCTGATCTTTACCGGTTTGCAGTCGGACGATTACGGCTATGCGCAGACGGGCGTGATTCTGGCCGAGATTCTGGGATGGCCGCACGCGACCATCATCATGCAGATCGAAAAAACCGGCAGCGGCATCCGGGTGAAGCGGGAACTGGAAGCCGGGTTCTTTCAGTTTGTCGACATGCCGGTGCCAGCGGTGCTGACCATCCAGTCGGGCATCAACAAGCTGCGCTATGCAACGCTGATTGGGATCAAGCAGGCCAAGAACAAGCCGCTGCGCAAGGTGACGATGGCCGAGGTGCAGTCCGCCGTGGGTGGGAATTTGCAGAAGATCGAGAAGCTGTACGTCCCGCAGAAGACAAAGAATACAGAATTTCTCGAAGGCCCACCGGCGGAAGTGGCGAAGAAGCTGGTGGAAAAGTTGAAGAATGAAATGCGTGTAATCTGAGTTCAGTTGCCGGTTGCCGGCTGCCAGTTGCCAGTGAGAAACGAAGGCTGTTCCTGAGACCTGAGACCTAACGCCTGAGACCTGACCTTATGGACACAATTCTTGTCGTCGTTGAACAGCGCGAAGGAAAATTGAACCGCGTCTCGTGGGAGACGATTGCCGCCGGACAGGCGATTGCCGCGCAGACGGGATGGACGCTGGAGGCCGCTGTGGTGGGCTCCGGCGTGGCTGCGATCGCGGGCGAAGTGGCGGAGAAGAAGGTCGCCAAAGTGTATGACATCGAGTCGGCCAGACTTGAGCCCTACACTCCCGACGCGTTTGTTCATGCGTTGCAGCAGTTTTTGGAGAAGCATCCGGCGAAACTGGTGTTGATGCCGCATACGTATCAGGTGCGGGATTTTGTCCCGAAGCTGGCGACGGCCTTGCAGACTACGGCCATCAGCGACGTGATCGGCGCTCGGTATGAAGGCGGGAAGCTGCTCTTCACGCGGCAAATGTTTCAGGGAAAATTTGTGGCCGACGTGAGTTTTGCCGGCTCGGGGCCTTGCTTTGTGACCTTTCAAAACGGCTCGTTCCGCGCCGATAAAGTCGAAGCGGGCGCAGCGGCGGCGCCGGTCGAGACGGTCAACGTCGACGTTCCGGATGGCGTCGTGCGCAACCAACCGCAGGAAGTTTTCAAGGAGAGCAAGCAGGCGGTGGATCTGACGCAGGCCGAAATTATTGTGTCGGTGGGGCGCGGCATCAAAGAGCAGAAGAACATCGAACTGGCGAAGCAGTTGGCGGATGCGCTGGGCGGTGAGCTCGC
>PKXK01000268.1 GCA_003132325.1 Acidobacteriaceae bacterium | reverse complement strand
GACATATCATGTGCTAACGACAAGCGGCAAGAAGCGATTGACGGAGAAGGCCTTTCGGATTACCCTCACTCAAGGGCGTCTCCGAAGGGTGGAAGTGCTTACCATGATGAGGGTTCTATACTTGAAGATCCTGAGCTGCATGCTACTCGTGATTTTTCCCGCCGCCTTGTTTGCAGTGGACCAGCCTGCTGCCATGCTCTACAGCCATGGAACCGCATTGCTCAATGGCAACAGCATCGCAAGCTCGTCGGCCATCTTTTCCGGCGACTTGGTAGAAACCAGCGCGGACTCGGCTGCCAACATAAACGCTTCAGGCTCCATCGTCTTGGTTCGGAACGACTCGCTGGTTCAGTATCAAGGCAACGCCGTCAAGTTGGAGCACGGAGGTGTGAACATATCGACCTCGAAAGCGCTGGCGACTCGCGCTGGCAACGTCACCGTGTCGCCGGCCGCTAGTGTTTGGACCGAATTTGAAGTCAGAGACGTGGATGGTACGGTCCAGATCGCGGCGCGAAAGGGCGACCTGACCATCAGCGATGACACCGGGACCACCGCCACACTGGCACAGGGTCAGGAGACCACTCGAGACGATTCGCAGTCGCAAGAGGACAAAAAGAAAAAGAAGAAGAGAAGAGCAGCTGGAGCCGCTCCTGCCGCGGGGGGGGGGATCCTCAGCTCTCCATGGGCAGTCGGAATTGGCGGGGGCGCTATTGCCGGTGCGACAATATGGGTGTTACTCCAGAGCGAGCAACCGGCGAGTCCAACAAAGTAGCCCGATAAACCAACCAGGTGGATCGCATGAACTCCAATCGTGCGCGTCTCGACTGGGCTGAGAATCTACCGATCCCAGGTGCAGTATTCCACTAAAGAAAATCTTTCAATTAGCCGGGCTGCTGTGTAGCCCGGGGTGCGAAGCTGTCTGCTCCGTCAACCTCGCTCCGTGTAGCGGTTTTCGACATTGTAGGCAGAACATAATGCGGTCCTCCGGAAATCCGGGTATACGCTCCGTTCAGAAGTTCCCGGCAATGCCGTCTCCGGCGAAAATATTGTGTTGGCGGCTCTTGCCCGTGTTAATCAAGTTGCGGCGCACGCAAAGGGTAGGATTTATGTTCGTCCGGCGAAGTCGTCGCGTGCTAATCTTGTTTGAACAAAACCACATCCCTCAATTAGGTTGGAGGAGAGAATGTCGGCTAAACGTCTCGCCGTTCTGGTTGGGCCAGTTTTAGTTCTCGTTTCCATCGCGTGGGCGCAAGTGAATGAGCTTTCCGTCACGGTGGGGCGAACTTTTGTCAGCACCCAGACGGATCAGAATCCGCCTCCGCCCGTCCGGAGTCCCAGCATTCATTTTGGCAACGAGGAAAGCGTCGCGTTCAATTATGGTCGCCTGCTCAAGACCCATAAGATTTTCGGGCTGTATGGGGAATTGCCAGTAGCGATCTATTTTCGGATGGACCTAAACGCCTTCGACACCCGGATCCCCAAGGACATCGGAGCGCTGTTCATGACTCCATCCGTGCGCTTGAACATTTTTTCCGGCGAGTCAGTCACACCCTGGGTTAGCGCGGGCGGTGGCTATGGCCGCTTCCGGGAAGCCCCGCGTCTCCTTGGGATCGATGATCGTCCGAACCCCGGGCCAACCGGCACCAATACCGGCGTCGTCCAGTTCGGAGCTGGACTGGACGTGTGGGTGTGGCACCGTTGGGGCGCGCGCTTCGAAGCGCGCGACTTCTACTCGGGAGCTCCCGCCCTAAACGTTGATACCGGGAGAGGCCGTCAGCACAACTACTACGTAGGTTTCGGCGTCGTCCACCACTTTTAGTTGGCGGCTGCTCGGTTCGGCATTCTTCTGGAATCCGCGGTTTCGGCGGCAGTGATGTCCTGGAACAGATCGGGCAGGTTTTGAGCGATGTCCACCGACTTGCCGAAACGTTCAAGCAGGGCGCGAAGTTCTTGGGTGAGGCGAGTGGTCCTCCAGTCCGAGAAGTGCGAGGAAAAACTATCCTTTGCGCTCGCCGCGACGGAGCTCGCCAGACCGCCGGTGCCTGGATGATTGAGCCAAAAGCCTGGACGCAGCCAACCCGCAAAGCACATAAAACAGCGCAGCATTTGCCGGGATCTGCAAGTTGAAATCCACGAAGCTGTGGAACAGGATTCCCGTACACCCCAGCAAGGCGGCGAGGGAGACCGCCCCATCCCATTGGAATTCCCAGCGGCGAGAGGTCGGCAATCCGTATCGGTACAGGCGCACGAGAAACCACAGCATCAGCCCGAAGCCGAGCAAGCCGGTCTCCACCAGGAGCTGCGCATAGTCGTTGTGCGCTTCATTTACGAACAGGTTCGTATAGAAGCTACGGTAACTTGGATAGACCGTTGGGAGAGTTCCCAACCCCCAGCCCCAAACCGGCCGCTTGGAAAACATTCGCAAGCTATCTTTGGTGATATCCAGACGCATGCCAGGGCTGAGATCTCCGAGACGTCCCAGCACCTGCCCCTTGCCTAGGAAAATCAGCAGAGCCAGGATCAAGACGCACACTGCCATTGTCCCCAGCGCTGTGCGAGGGCTTCGTCTCTTCCCGAGGGTCAGGGCTGCGAACAGTACCATTTCAAGAACGAAAGCAAGCATTCCCCCGCGCGAGCCGGAAAGGAAAATCGTGCCGGCCATCAATACGGCGCAAGAGCCCACCAAGGCTCGCTTCCCCCCTCTCAGCAGATGTCCCATACTGAGCACAAAGGGAATCGGTACCAGCATCTCCATCAGGCCGGCATAGTGGTCGTGGTTGACGTAGCTTCCGTAGATCGAGCCATGGAACTGTGGACTATGGACCCAGAAGATTTTTCCGTTGGAGGTCAGCTCCTGAGCGAGCGCAAAGAAGGCGTAACAGGCCCCGAAAGCAATCATTACGAGGGCGAATATTTTGCGAGCACTCTCCTCTCTGACGCATTCCGCTCCAATCAGCAGCACAATCCCATAGGAGACATACTGAAGTGCTTCGTACTTGGTAATGTAACTGTAGGCAGACCTGCGCAGCACGATCTGCGCGAGGATCAGCCCGAAGAAGAAAAATGCCGGCAGGTAGAGAGGATTCTGCGAGAGCTTCAGTTCCTTGGAAACAAGCTGTTGTCCCGCCCAAATGAGGAACAGCGAAGCCGCACCGGCCTCGAACGCGAAAGTCGACCACTCATCGACCGCACCGAACGCCAATACGGCGAAAATTAAGAGGATGCACAGACCGAGGACAAGGACCCACTGGAGGATTCCTGACGGACGAACGACCTGGCGCTCCAGATCAATAGAATCAGTCGTATCGACAATCGCAAACGATGATATTTTCAACTCACCGATCCTCATTCGATTTCTCCACTAGCCTGAGATCGTCGATCCAAAGCTTGCCCCGGATCAGGGGGTTGGCAGGCTGGCGGACAATTTTCAACAATACTAGATTCGTGTTCGGGCCGGTTTGGAATCGTGCCTGTTGCACACGCCAGGGATTGGTGTCCAGTAAATCATCGGTGAGAACGTAGGAGGCATTGGTGTAAGCATCCACGATCGCAAACCGCGGACCGCTGGCACTCTCGATGTCTTCCGTCCTGGATACCCCGCTAAACTCGTAGTCGGTATTTGGTTTTACTGGGATGAACTGAAAGATACCGGCATCGCCTGGATTTCGGCCATCGAAGGTGATCGAGAGAGATCGGGTTCCGCGGTGGAACTCACTGGTATCGATGGCCAGGGCCGCATGGGGGTTCGAGTCGTACCACCAGTCAAAGCCGCCGTTCAGCACGTTCTCCTCAAATCCCCCGTTTACGATCAGGTTCTCCCGAGAGGGAAGATAGGGCTGAATTGACCGATCGAGGACGGCCAGTTGCTGCCAGGCAGTTTGCGCGGCTGGCACTTCCTGCTGGGCGATGAGAAACCGGAAATAGGGAAATGCCAGCTTGGTCGAAAATGCCTGGTTCAATCCGATCAGACGGTTCCAGACGTTTTCTGCGGCAGCAGTCTGCTGTTTATGGATCAGGAGCCGCAAGAAAGAAAGGTAAAGGTTTGGCCTTGCCGGCAGCGCCTGAGCAAGAATCCGATTCTCGTCTTCTGTTGCCCGCCAGCAAAGCTGAAGGGCCGAGTCAATCGTGTCGGGATCGGGGTCGTTGGCGAATATTCCGCGGAAATAACGCAAAGCTTTTTCTTGATCGCCCTGAATCAGGAAGAAGTTGGCCGCCTCCCAAGCGACATGTGGGGTTGTGGGGTCGGCTTCCACGGCCCGTTCCACACTCTCTTCCTGCTCTCGGGTGCGGCCCGCGACCTGATAAGCACCTGCTAAATCTAGCCAATATCGTGCTACGTACGGATTCAAATGCACTGCGATCCGATAGTTGGCAATCGCCTCATCCAGACTTTCGCCCGACAACGCCAAATTCCGGCCGAACAAGTCGCGATATTCAGCGTTCGATGGTTCCAGCTGGATTGCTTTTTGGACATTCGGTGAGTTCGGGATCGCCGCCAGTCGCGATGCCAGGTACGTGTGCAGGGCCCACTGCAGGTACAGCCCGACAAAAACCAAGCAAACCAATGCTAAGAAATACTTCCGGATCGGGGAGCGCAATTCAATCTGCATCTGATCTAGGAGCTTGAGGGCGCGTTCAGAACCAACGACTCGGCAGCGTGCGAATCACATTGAGCCATGTTAAGAAACTTTGCTGGCAGCATCTTTTGTGGTCGTAATCCCGTCTTTCGGCGGGTCCTCCTCGTAGTAGCTTCGTGCGTGGGAGCCGCCATAGGAATAGTGGTAGTAGCCATCTCCGGAACGGAGATCGAGAGCGTTCAGGACAACGCCCATCACCCTGGCGTTGACCTGCAGCAGCAGTTCAGAAGCGCGCCGTAGGGCGGGTTTTGTAGTCTTCCCCGAGCGCGCGACCAGGATGACCCGGTCGGCATCAGGAGACAAGACCACTGCGTCGGTCACGGACAAGCACGGCGGTGTGTCGATTACGACATGATCGAACTCATTACGCCAGCGCGCGATGTATTCCTTCATGAGCGTCGAACTGAGCAATTCGGCGGGCTGGGGCGGAATGGGGCCGGCCGGCATAATCCACAAGTTGGGAACCTCCGTAGAGTGCACTAAGACATCTTCGAGCTTGTCGACTCCGCTTATGAGGGTGCTGAGGCCGCCCCGAGCCTTTATGCCAAACAACTTCCCAATGCCGGGTCGGCGAAGGTCCGCGTCCAGAAGCAGAACACGGCTCCCACGCTGCGCCAAGACCAAAGCGGCATTGGCACTGACCGTTGTTTTTCCTTCTTGCGGTAACGCGCTGGTGACGAGAATCACTTTGGGCGGCGCACCAAAGGAGGAAAGGAGAATCGAAGTCCGGAGCGCGCGGTATGCTTCCGCGGCCTCCGATTTTGGACGCACGTACGTCACCAGGTCGGGTGGCTCTGGCTTTCCGTCGCCTACGGAAAGCGTTGTTAACCGCTTGCGCACGCGCCCGTTGCTGGAAAGCTGTAACGGTATCGTCCCCAGTGCCGGCAGCATCGAGATCGCACTCACCTCTTCCATGTTCCGGACCGTCCTATCCAGACTCTCGAGCACGAAGGCAAGTCCCAGACCTGCGGCAAGGCCGAGCAGAAGACCGAGCATTAGGTTCCGGGGGACGTTGGGCGTGATCGGAAAAGTCGGAATCCCGGCGACGTCTACGACGCGAATATTGCTCGATCTCAGACCTGCGCTAACGCCTGCCTCCTTGAGTCGTTGCAGAAGATCCTGGTACAGCTGTCGGTTCGCTTCCGCATCGCGTTTAAGCACCGAGTACTCAATCGCGCTTTCGTTGAGCTTATTCGCCTCCTGCTTCTGCTGCTCAAACGCAGACCCCAGCAACTTCTCTCGTTGAAGCGCCGCCAAATAGTCATTGCGGACACTCTCCTGCATTTTCTTTTCTTCCGTTGCTATTTGCGCGCGTACTTGTTTGAGCTGATTGTCCAGTTCGACAACCTTGGGGTATCCGGAACCGAATTGGGTTGTCAACTGCGCGTACTGGGTGGCGAGGTCGGACTCTTTTTCCCGCAACCGGCCCAGCAGCCCGGTCGCGGGTGACACTTTCGCGAACAAGCTAGGGTCACCGGATGTGGCAAACGTGTAAACGGACTCCTTCTGCACGCGATCGCTCTGAGCCGCCGTTAGCTCTCTGTTAAGTTCGTCCAGCTTGGCGGTTACTATATTCTGCTTCTCATCGATCCCTAGAATGCTGTGGTCTTTCTGGTAGCGGACGAGCTTCTCCTCGGAGGTTTGAACTTTCAACTGAAGATCGGCGAGTTCGGTCGAAAGCCACTCGGAGGTCTGTGTGACCGATTCGTATTTGGTCCTAAAATTTGCCTCGATGTAGGTTTTCACCAGGCCATTGACAATCTCGGCGGCTAGCCGAGGATCGGGATGTGTATAGCTAATTTGCACGAGCCGCGAATTGGGGATCAACTGGACGCTCAGCCCACCGCGAAAGGCGCCCTGCAGGCCGGCTATCCTAGCCGGATCAGGCTCCATGCTCGAAAGCCGAATGGCGTTGCTGCTAGGCGCAGCCTGCCTGCCACCCGCAAACCGAGGGTCTTGGTCGAGGTGCATGGCCTCGATTACCTTCATGGCCAAGGCGTTGCTACGCAGGATTGCGGCTTGAGTCTCAAGCGATAGCTCCGTTTCATTGTCGGCGAAACCATTCTCCACATCCTTGAATCCCAAAACGTTAGGGTTTTCGGGAAATATGGCAACCTTCGATGTGGCTTGGTACAGCGGAGTCGTCCTCAGGGTCTGAAGGACGGAGAGCGCAAAAATTACGGCGACAGTGGCCAGGATCCACCATTTCCGCTTCAGCAAAACCCGCCAGTAGTGGAACAGGGGGCTCTCTTCTTGAGCGAAGTACGGGTGTATCGATTGACTACCTCGAACCACCGGCAATTCGATCGGTTCTAATGCTTCCGACTCATCAGAGTTGCTGCGTCCAGAACGCATTTCCATCAATTAAACCCCAGAAATCTCGGCAGCGGTATACTCGCGCTCTGCGAACCGACGTTGTCCAAGAATAGTGAATTTTAACATCTTCTCTGCAATTGTGACGCTCCAACTTTTGCACTTTTAGCAAGGCTCGAGCAGGCCTCAGAAGTGAAGTTGTGAATGCCGACCTGCCTTAGTTACTAGCAAGGGCACGCCGAAGAACTTGACAAGCACATCGCAGGACCTGGCGAAAGGCGTTGGCCAGCAAGTGGTAGCAAGCGCCAGCGCTCGGCGCGGAAGCCGGTCTTGAACTCCTCGATGCGGTCGCACACTCGCCGCAATCGTTGTAGAAAGCGAAGCCCTGAGAGGCATCTGCGGCGCAGTTGGTTACCAGGAAATGCAGGTTGGTTCCGACCGCAGAATGTTCGGCCTTGTAGCAGATGCGGCGCTGATGGGACAGAAGCGGGCACGCGGTGGCGGAAGCTGGAAAAACTGCGTTGCAGTACTTGCGTACGGCGTTAGCGCGCAACCGGTAGGCATACGGTGTGACGCTCGGAGACCAGCATCGGATGAAACATGTGCTGGCCGTGGGCGGTACCATCGGTGGAGTCGAGATCGGGCAGCATCTCGCCGCGCACTGGTCGCCGCGGAAGTGGATGAACTGCTTGCGCCAAGTGTCGTTCAGGCGCACCGGTAGGAAGAGAAACTGAGTTGTGTTAGAAGATGGGATGCTCGGTCCTGAAATCCCAGTGTTCGTAAACCTCTTAGAGCATCCCTATTGGCGTAGGGATTTCGTGATTCATTTTGGCTAGAGATTCCTTGAATAATCCAGTACGGGCCTCTGATAGCTGATCCCCTCTCGTCGCCACTTTGACCTCATCGAACTCACATAGGCTCATCCTCGTTTGTCGTTAGGACTGTCCCCTCTCTCGCCGATGCCCGCAATAGCATCCAGTCTTCCCAGTCGTCCTCGCTCGTGTGGTCGAACAATACGATTGGGAATCGGTACTCATGCTCGGATAGATCCTCGATGCCGAGTGTTGCTTGTAGTTTTGTGCCGATCTTCATTGAAGGAGGGCGTTCATAGAAGGTCCCCAAAAGGAGGCCGCTCAAGAACTCGTAACGCTTCAGCACTCCGCGATGAAGCGTCCGGTGATTGAGGACCTCCTCTGATGAATACCGATTGTCCCAGGAACGTTTGGGAAAACAATAATGTTTCTGCGGGTCGCCGGGATGCTGGTCACAAAATCCAAGCCAGGATATCTCGTCCCTGACCCCATCCAGTTGAAGTCGAAATCGGCAAATGGTTATTGGCGCACTGGCAACGACGCGAACGGGAAGCGCAATCCCGCTGCCGTGTGACAGCCCTTTGCCCTGTGCCAGCGGAAGAAATTGCACGGCCTCAGGGCGGACAAAAACGTCCAGCGGGGTTGGCAGATTCTGATCATCAACCGGGCAGCCAACGGAGCTCAGCCGCCGAAGCACCTGCCACTGCTCGGGTTGTAGCGCCCTCCTGATCGTCATATTTCGGCCGCTTCCTGCCGTTTATGTACTTCCTGTACTTTCTGTACTTCTTGTTGGGGTCCATCCCGATCGGAACCATTAAGTTCATCGCACAAGAGGCAATCGTCTACCGGGTTCTGCATGGAAAGGACGTTGTAGGCAGCAGCGAGGTGATGGATGAGTTTGGGAGTCTCGCCAATTAGCTGCAGTTCGTAGCCAGGGCCGCGTCGTTCTGTCCACAGTCCTAGCTTTTTGCGCATGATCCCGCCGACCGCCTTTGGCGTAAGCTCAAGATTCTCATGCCGCCCGAGAAGTATCCCGTTGGCAAGCGTTGTGACCTCGAGCACCAATGCCCTCGGCCTGTGCTCGTGACACAGCGCAAGTAGTGCTTCCAAGATCACCGCACCAAGACCCTGCGACTGCTCAACCTTGCACTGCTCATCAATTTGTGAAAGAGCACCTACAATGCGATCTTGAAGGTCTGACGATCCTTCGACGGAGGCACCGAGAATGCGCGCCAAAAGACGGGTGTCGGGTGCAAACTTCGGGCGATCAAAGTGCGAGTCTGCCACAAGCCGGTGCTGAGAAAGGCGGTAGCGCATAAGACGGGGTTGAAATCTTTCTGCTAGTTCCTGCGCTTCACGCTTGCCAATGCGACGGTACTCGGCCTTGTCTGGTCCTAGTCGGAAACTCAGTGTAGATACAGCGACGGGTTCTCTCGTACACACGATGGTCGGGCACTGCACATTGATACAACGACCGTCCCGGAGCAGGTTGACATCGGGCTCGGTGGTGGCGGCTAACAATCGAGTGAGGGTACGTTCGCTTGGCTGTCTAATAATGAGGGTGGGGGCAAGGCCGGGAGGGAGACTCAGAAGGTCTCGAACGGAAGGCTCAGCCACACGCAGAGGACGCCGACAAAGGCATGATAACAAGTCCACCAGAATGGTTTCGGTGCCCGCTGGTCCCCACACATTCAGACAAGGGGCACTCGGAAGGCAGTCAACCACCCAGGTACTCACGATGAAGGTGGTAACCAACAGTGCGACCGCATCATCCAGAACCGCATAACGTCTGATGGACTGCAACACATCCGCGATCAAACTGTCGGTGGTGCCGAAATCCTCCGTCCTGGCCGGCAGACGAAGCACTTCTTCCAGCTTGGGGTCGAGCGTCGCGGCGCCATAGATGCGGCCGTTGCATTCCACCGTTGCCTCGATCCGCTCGTTGCCTTCGTGCCACAACACACAGGAGGTTCTGTCGCAAACGATCGATGGCACTGCCATCGGGGAAAAGCTCCCCGAGGGTTAAGATCTCCTTCGATTGGCTCGGTGCTTCGAGCAGTGACATAGGTTCTCCTTGCCCCGCAGTGCAACCAAACGGCTCAACCCACGGGCCGCATCGACAATGCTAGCCGTTAGGCGAAGTGGCATCATCACGAGCATGAATTATGCGGCCTGATCCTACGGAAAGCGACCCTTGCCGATGCGCGCTGCGCAATGCATTGCCTCATCATCAAGGATGAGACCATATTGGTTTTGGTTCGATATGCCTTAGGTAATAGATGCGTAACTAAGGTACTAAGGCCCACTGCCGTCCGTCCGGTGATTAGTCGAAGAGAACCTCCGAACGGTGTTTTGCTCGATGGTCTCTAAAGCGCATGTAAGAAGGCTGGCCGGTGATCACTACCTGACGCAAGTCGGCAAGGGCCGCGGGCGCGCGGTACACCTTGAAATAGAGATGATTTACCTAGTTACCGGGGCAAAGTGTGTTCGAGCAATGTCTGAGTGAGCAAAACGGGCGTCGAATTAAAACAGCTCGATGAGTGCGCCGTGGCCCGAAGAAGAAGCGAGTCGACCATCCCGTGTAACCAACGCCGCTCCGAGTTTTTCGGCAAGCACGACGTAGGCAGCATCGTAGGCAGAGAAATTGTGACGCAGTTCCCAAATCCGTGGCATGAGAACGACATGGGGATACCGAGTAATGCGGAGATCCAGCAGATCGCGGATCGCCTCGTTGGCACGGTGTGCTGGGACCACTCCCTGCTGTACAAGACGCCGCAGCACTTGGGTGACCTCAAGATCGAGGAGGTGAGGCGCGTGAAGGGTTTCGTTACGCGAATAAATTCGCTTCTCAATGCTCTGCCCCGCAGATGTCTGAAGAAGCCAGTCAACTGCGGCAGACGCATCCAAGACGATCATCGTGCCTCGCGCTCTTCTCGTACCAGAAGAGCGGTATCGATCTGCGCCGAAACCGGTTTACGCTTATGCAGGCGCTCTCGCAGTTCTGCGAGCGTTGGTCTCTCCGCGATTTCTTTGATCTCAGCTAACAGATAGTCCGAAAGCGACATCCCTGCCATGGCAGCACGAGCCTTCAGGCCGCGGTGCAGAGCATCGGGTACGTTAGGAAGCTGAATCATCTTGGACATGTTACAAGCATACTTTCATGTGTATCACATGTCAACTAGCACATGTTTGGCTGGACGGCGTTCGCTCATTGGCCACGGACTGGCATCGGCCAATTCTCAATTGCGTGAAATCTGGTTTCGGCAATAGCCTTATCGAAGCGGCCTCATGCGTCCGCCCCAGATCTCGAATTTGGCCGAATCCTGCGATGCGCAAGAGCAGCCGCATCCCCACCGGCAACGTGTATCTGAAGATGGCCTTGGTGTAAGCCGCCAATGCGGCGGCCCGAGCCAAAGGCACTTACCTGAGAGATAAGTTCTCCCGTCTCAGAGCCCGGTGCGGATACAAGCGAGCAGCAGGGGCGGTGGGTGCCGGTCTGGCGGGCGCCGGTGAGCACCACCACTGGACGGGTTCGTGCGGACCGTAGCAGGCGTTGCTCAATACTACGCGGTAGTTTTTCTCCCACTGAGAAGGAGAGAATCGCTTTGAAGAAACGATACCAGATCGACCAACAACGCCGGGTGCAACGGTTCCGCCAGTTGGTCCGCGAAGAGAATCCCAGCGTCCAGATGATCTTTCCTATGGCCGGGGGTGGTGGGACTTCTGCAAGAAGGAGTCGGTCACCTGCTACGCGAGGTGGGATTGGCGTTGATGAACTTGGTCATGAGGAGGACGTTCGGCACTTGGCCAGAGAGCGTCATCAACAGCACCCCGAGCGCCGCCCTCATCGCTGGGGGGAAAGAAGACGGTTATGGCGTAGTGGTCGGGCACAAGATGCCAATTCGCTGGACGCACCCGCCACGCCAGAGCGCATCGCCGCTAAGGCTCACTATGCAAACTCAACAGTCCAGTTGTTACCACACCTTGTGGAGACCTTCGAGCCCTTGGAGATAATCCTCCTCTTGAATCCTGCTTTCCACTCAGAAATCCCGCACACTCAGCGAGATTTCCGCTTTCTTCCCTGTGCTATGAGAGGGGAAACTTACGGTTCGGGTAACCGTCCAAGTCGCTTTGCACCATATCCGTCACAACGGCGAGGAGGTCACGACCAACCCACCCGTAGTAGAAGCTCGCTGCGGCTATACGATAGTCCAGATAAGCGTGAACGGTCTCCTTCTGCTCACCGTCAGCCAGTTGCTGACAAAGCAGACCGAGAGTGACGGCGAGTTTGACAACTTGGGAGCAAACAATTCCGTCTCCTGCGTAGTTCCTCAGGTCTCTGTAAATTGCTTTCTTGCTCGTAGTGGGCGTTATGAGTCGGCGATTCTGGGAGAGGTCGACAACCAGCGTAATGATTTCCTGTGGGATGCGGAATTGCGCGTCTCGGGCTTCCGCCATTTCGGGGGCTATTTCAATGAACTTCTTCTTGCGATTCATAATTCTCCTAGTTCAAATCTCAGACGTTTGGTTCTGAGTTTGCATGACCCGCTCGGGGGTCTCTAATTAATACTGTCGAAATCAAGAAACCCGGATCTATTATCGAAATTCCTGAGTTCGCCGCGGGTTGCACGTATCCCTGAGATAGGACTTGCTGCTGGTTTTGCCATTTTTCCCGATATTTTTCGCCGCCCATCGCAAAACGCTGCGCTTTAGCCGTGACACTTAGGTCCCCACTCGCCGGCTTGCTAAATCGCCCGATTCGAGTCGTGGCATCTCCCTTTCGGTTCTGCCGACAGAGCGCTTGGGCGAAGTTCCCGGCGGGCGTTGCTTGCCATTCAAAGTCACCATCTGGAAGGAACGCTTGCCGGGTGGCGCGCAAGGTGGACGCGATCGAGATAGGTCCGGCGGAGCGCGTAGACGCTGTCGTCATGGTGAATCGGCCTGGTGTGGAGATTCTCGGAGAGGCGGATGATCAAGCGCGGAATGCCGGGCGTGGTGGGTGTGCGAAAAACGGCGGAGAGCCGCAGTTGACAACCTGACGAGTACACGCTGGGACTGAACACATCTCGGAAGGGAAGGGAGACCCTCAAGCAAGTGGCAAGACCAGTTGGACCCGGCCGACATGCCCGAGAAAACGTGGCCTCATTGCAGGAGCAGACGTCGATCGTGAAGTGACCGGCATCAACCAGCTGTGGGTATGGGCGCGGCCGAGGTGCCGTCTTGAGTCACAGGAGTTGACTCAGGAAAATCTTCGCCGGAACTACAACTGGCCGATGGACGCGAAAACAGTCAGCCGGCTGATAGGCAAGGTTCATGATCAACTGAAAAGCGTGGGCTGTCCCAGTTGAGATACTGGTCGCTGATCGACCGGCAGGCGGTGGTCTTCCCGACTTGGCGCGGTCCTGATACCCGTGCAGCGCGGTAGAAGCGTTGGAGCGGCAGGAGCCGTTCGTGAACCGATATGGGCGGCTTTCGTACCATGGCGGGTTCGTGAATCTACGTATAGGCCGCACGGCTTCGCTCCCTGTCGACCCGGTTGTCTGGGGACGAATGATAGTGGCGCAACGTCATCGCCCAAGCTCGAAAGCGACAGGGGAAAAAAGTGGTCACGCAATGAGTCTCAGTCTTCGGCGAGCGAATGTCCGCCGCGATGCTCCACGATTGCGCCCCGCTCATTGAGGGTTACCGCCGGATCGCACGCAACGGTACGCCTAGATGATAGCGAGCGTGTCTGCGCTCGCCCTTTCGAACCAAAGCACCTTTCGCTATCAGGTCGACCAGATCACGCGTCGCCGTTGCCGGCGACGCCCCGGTGATCGTACTGTAGTTGCCGGCGCTAAGCCCGCCCTTGAATCCCTCCGGGCCTTCCCGAAACATGCGTAGCAGGGCCTTCTCTTGCCTGTCGTTGAGCTGGCCCCTTAGCCGGTCAAACAGCTTCGTTTTGTCGATCAAAAACTCGACCAGTGCAATGGTCCGCCGTTGTGCCTCGATCGCCACACCGGCAAACCACGCCAGCCAGGGAGTGATTTCGTTGTGCTTGTTGGCCGCTTCGAGCGCGTCGTAATAGCTCTTGCGCCTGGCAAGACATGGTCGCCGCCAAGGCGGTTAGCGTCGGTTGTCCCAAGGTCTGTGCCAAGCATTTCTCGGCTATCGCCCGGCCAATTCGCCCGTTTCCATCCTCGAACGGGTACGCTCTCGAAGTAAAGGTGCGCTATCCCCACTCTTGTCAGCGCAGACAAAGGCTCTTCGCCGCGGGGTGCTGTTCGGTCAAACCAGTCGACAAATCGTGCCATCTCGGGCGCCACCTGCGATGACGGCGGTGCCTCGAAATGCACTTTGGGCTCATAAATCGCCCCTGACACCACTTGCATCGGTCCATCCCCGCTTCGAAACCGCCCGACATCCCTCAAATCCCGGCTGCCGCTGACCACCATCCGGTGCCATCGAAACAAGGTCTCATCGGAGAGAGGCTCCCCAAATGAGCGGTAGAGATCCACCATCATCTCCGCAATCCCTTGTTCAGCCGAGCTCACGCGCCGATTGTCGGTCGACAGTCCAAGTTGCTTGCGTATGGAGGATTGGACGCTGGCACGGTCCAAAGTCTTGCCCTCAATCTCCGAGGTCGTGACCGCCTCCGTACTCATTGCCTCAATCGTAAGTTGATCGTGCTCGTCGGTCCCAAGATGTTTGACCGTTCCCACGAGCATACCGCCCCCGACGAGGAACGCCTGTTCCGCCGTTGCCAGTCGACCCCGGTCCCAGGAGAAGTTGGGCCAGTCTGGTTGTTGCCAATTCCATACCATGAGCGATAGATACCATCCGTATCGCTCATATTACATTAATGCGTGAGCGATAGCCATCATCTCTGTAGCTCCTATAGGTTCCCCCTCACAGCGGCTTTGCGGTAGCGGACTAGCGGCTTGGCGTTCAGCGACATCCGATCACCAAGTATGGCATAGTAAATTTATAGATTGACATCGACAATATGTTTGTATATTTTTGGATTGTCGTATTGACATAGAATGTAAAGATATAAGGTGTCACGCGGGAGTCGGTGATGCGCAATGAATTCCGCAACCTCCGCCTAAAGCAACTGGACCGCACTCTCGATTCATTTCGCGAGGCCGCGAAGATTCCACGCCCGCAGAAAGGCTGGCTTCGTGCGGTCCGAGAAGCAGCGGGCATCTCAGCCAGTGATGTTGCCCGTACCTTGAAGACCAGCCGGCAGCTCCCGATCCAGTTGGAAAAGGCCGAAGCCGAGGACCGCATTACCTTGAAGAGTCTGAGAGCAGCCGCCAATGCGCTCGGGTGTGAGTTGGTGTATGCGCTGGTGCCAAAGGCGAATTCGCTCCATGAACTGGTTGAAGAGCGTGCCCGCTCCCAGGCCAAGAAACAGGTACTGGGCGTCGAACACTCGATGGCACTCGAAGATCAAGCCGTGGGCCGCGTTGATGAAGCAGTGGAAGCGGAAACCAAGCGACTGCTCAGAAAGCGTGGCGTACGGTGAGTCTCTTCACCGAGGGAAAAGGGAATACACCTCTGTCGGCCGATGAACGGGCCGATCTCATTCCCAATCTGGCGACCAAGGAAGAGCTGAATGAGTGGGAACGACAGAACATTCTCGAAGCGTATGCGTGGGCACTCGCACCCAACAATCTTCGCCGGCGTGACCCTCTTGCCGAGCCATACCTAAGAGATCTCCATCTGCGTATGTTCGATCAGACCTGGAAGTGGGCCGGAGCCTATAGAACCACCGAAAAGAATATTGGTGTTCCCCACCATGAAATCCGCGAGAGACTCGCCGCCCTGCTTGGCGACGCACGCTATTGGCTGGAACACGGAACCTATGCTCCCGACGAACTTGCCGTCCGCTTTCATCACCGCTTAGTTTTCATCCACCCTTTTGCGAACGGCAATGGTCGCCATGCCCGTCTAATGGCGGACGTGCTCGCCCAGAGGCAAGACCGGCCCGTCTTTACCTGGGGTGGCGCGGATCTGGTGCGCGCCGGTAACTTTCGTCGGCGATATATCGATGCGCTGCAGGCGGCCGATGCAGGCGATGTCGGGCCTCTTCTCGCGTTCGCACGCTCTTGAGAGCACCGCCGAAAAAAACCTTTGCGCTTATAGCCATCTCAAATTCACCCAACGCGGCTTCGTATATCGGAGACACTAACCACGAACGTTGATCTCTCTCAGACTTCGTGAACAAAGCCGCCACGGCTTTGGTTCATTCGAGAACAACTAATGACGAAAGGGAGGTTGAACCATGAGTCGAAGCTTTCGCCCAGTCAAGGAAATCCGGAATTTGCACTCCTCCTGCTTCGTTGAACCTGAAGAGTTGATCGCGCTGCTCCACGACCTTGCTGCCAGAGTGGGCACGGCCAGCGACGAACACGAATACGGAGACAACAAAGCAGTCTGGCTCGAAGACGGCAACAAGGTTCTGGACTACGTGGAGGCCGACGAGCGCTTCGATGCCGCCAGTTTCAAGGACAGCATGGAAGAGCAAGGAACAGCTGTCAACAAGAATGACCTGACCACTCTGATCGAAAATATGAGGAGCCTGGTAAAACAGTGGCGGAGTTCCATCGGAGAACGCGGCGAGTTGGTGTTCTACATCGATGCTTGTTGAACCCGCAGAGGGGACATTCCACTGGTAGGCCTGTCTGTATACCGCGAACTCGGAGCATTGGGAATCTCATCACACGTAATAGCTTGAACTCGACTTTACGGACAGTGCCGTGAGTCGTCAGTTGTCGGACGCCGTGCAGCATTCCGGGCCGGAGTTCCCAATTCCTGGATTGCCGACTTTCCGGTACCGATCCGCTCTGGAGACCATTTGGACTACTTCCGGATCGCCGACCATCCGTTCAGAGTCGCCGCAGCCGCCGCAACGTACTGCTCAGGACTATAATTACGCGAACGGATGGCCCTTACCTCTGGCGCGAAACTCGGGCCTATGAAATTCAATCGCCGCTGGGTGCGGGCGGCATGGGCGAAGTCTACCGCGGGCGCGACAGCCGCCTCGGCTGGGACGTCGCGCTGAAGGTGCTGCCGGTAGCATTCGCAGCGGATACGGAGCGAATGGCGCGCTTCCAGCGTGAAGCGCAGGTTCTCGCCCTTCTCAACCACCCGAATATTGCATCCATTTACGGCCTCGAAGATTCGGGTGAAGTTCGCGCGTTGGTCATGGAATTGGTGGAAGGGCCGACGCTTGCGGATCGAATTGCGACCGGCGGGATTCCAGTTGATGAAGCGCTATCCATTGCGAAGCAAATCTGTGAAGCGGTCGAATACGCCCATGAACGGGGAGTCGTGCACCGGGATCTTAAACCAGCGAATATCAAGCTCGCGAACGGCACCTCGGTAAAGGTTCTCGATTTTGGCTTGGCGAAAGCGCTCGAAGGGGATTGGAGTGTTGTCGGATATTTCCAGTTCGCCGACCATCACCCGGCTTGCAACGCAACAAGGATATCGTCATGCTTCGTAACTGATCGTGTTGCGTTTTGCAACTACTACTCACATTTGTCTGAAATTCCGGACAAAATCCGGACGGAAGCGCAAATCGTGGTGTGGGGAGTCTCGCTCTTTGACATTCCCCCGATAAGTCGGCCCCGCCGAGGAAATCGGGACGCTGATTTCCGATGTTCTCTACCCATTCTAGTCAGTCGGCAAACCGGAGATGTGGCCATTTCTGACCGAGTGGCCATTGCTCCCGAATGACGCTAGTGCTTTTTCGGAGGCGCGCCCCGGTGTGCGCTTGGGGTGGAGCAGAAGGTTGAGGCGCGCGTTCGAAAAAGCCGTCAGAAGGAAGCCGCTGGTGCGGCGGACGCGGGCGTTATGCAAATTGAATGCGGCGAAGGAGAGGTGTTGAAGTTTGGCGGGAGATAGCACGGAGGGGAGGAGAAGGTTGGTGAGCAGGTGGGAGGGGGATCAATGATCGAGAACGGTCTGACAGACGGTGCGAAGTAGGGATCGGGTCAGGAGCCGGGCGGACGGGGGCAGAGCGCGGGGAACCGTGCAGAGTTTGCGAGTTGTGGGCGAGCAGTTTCATGCCGCAGTCGTGACCAACCGTGGTGGAGAGCGGAGTTGGATTTGAGCCGCGGAAAGTCGTTCGATGACAGCCATCGGTCCGCCGCACTTGGGGCAACGCCAAAGAGGGTTCGATTCCTGGGTAGCGGGGGTTTCTGGTTCGGTCGGCGATAGAACTGTGGCCAGTGCCGCGAAACATAGCGGCAGTAGTGTGGAGCGTCGGCGATTGGCGAGGAAGCCGAAGTGGCGGATACGGACGAAGCCCTTGGGGAGCAGGTGCAGCAGGAAGCGGTGCAGAAACTCATCGAGCGACAGAGTCATCAGTTTCTGCTCGTTGTGGTGAGCAGAGTCGCGCCAACGAAAGGTGACCTGGCCGTCAGTGAACGAGACCAGTCGATGGTTGGAGATGGCCACGCGATGGGTGTAGCGGCCGAGATATTGGAGCACATATTCGGGGCCGCCAAAGGGTGGTTTGGAGTAGACGATCCAGTCCTTTCGGAACAGCGGTCTCAGCCAGGCAGCGAAGATATTGGGTTGTGTGAGCAGCGCTAGATTCCCGGAAAGATGAAGCTGGCCATGCTGAAAGGCTGACTTAAGAGCGGCGACGAACTTACCGCGAAACACACGCCGAAGTACCTGGATGGGGAGGAAGAAGCGCGGTCGAGATCGGATCCAGCGGGTGCGGTCGAGCGAGAGCCCGCCCGCCGGAACGACACAGTGGACATGGGGATGAAGCTGGAGTTTCTGGTTCCAGGTGTGGAGCACACTGAAGAAGCGCGCCTCATATACTGGGCTAAAGCCGGCCGGGCGCGACTTGGGACCGGCCATCCCCGCGGCGGATAAGGCTATTGAGACCGGGTCCGTGGACCACCTGGTGACGTTGATCACAAGCGAATCCGCCAACGGCATCCGTGAGCGATTTCAGAAGGTTACTGCCGCAAAGAAGTTCAGCGCAGAAGACGTGAACGCAGGCCGGGGGTATGTGAAGGCGTACGTCGAATTCGTGCATTATGTCGAGGGGCTTCACGAATTCGTCCAAGGGGGAGGCGACGAACACTCCGAGAGTGCCAGCAAGCGTCCTGAACGCTAGAAAAGGAGCGTACCATGGCTGATGCA
>PKXK01000261.1:36807-39644 GCA_003132325.1 Acidobacteriaceae bacterium | reverse complement strand
ATCGTGGGCCGCGTCTCGCTCGAGAAAATCAAAGGCTACGAAGGCCAGGTCGTGGTCGACATCAACCACGAGATCACCGAAGATCTTGCCGGGACGATTCAGGCTGCCGGTATCGAGCGGGTAAAGATCCGCTCGGTGCTCACCTGCGAGTCCAGGCGGGGCGTTTGCGTGATGTGCTACGGACGTAATCTCGCTTCCGGACGCCTGGTCGAACTCGGCGAGGCCACCGGCGTGATCGCGGCGCAGTCCATCGGCGAACCTGGAACGCAGCTCACCATGCGCACCTTCCACATCGGAGGCACGGCGTCGCGAGTTTCGGAACAGTCGCGCCTCGAGGCCAAGAGCAACGGCCTGGTTCGCTTTATCAACCTGCAGACGGTGAAGTCCAAGACGGGCGATTTGGTGGTCATGAACCGCCAGGGCTCGATCGCGGTGGTGGACGAGAAGGGCCGCGAACGCGAGCGCTATGCGGTCGTGTATGGCGCCAAAGTCAAGATTGCGGAAGGGGGGCCGGTACAACTCGGTCAGGTTATGGTCGAGTGGGATCCGTACACCTTTGCCATCCTCACCGAAATTGGCGGCACGGCGCAGTTCAAGGACCTGCAGGAAGGCATCACCCTGCACGAAGAAGTCGATGAAGTCACCGGTCTGTCGCGTCACGTGGTGGCGGATTCGCCCGACGAGAAACGTCAGCCGGCCATGGTGATCAAGGGCAAGGCGAGCAAGCGCTACCTCATGCCTTCTCACGCTCACCTCATGGTGCAGGACGGAGACACGGTGTTCCCTGGCGACGTGCTGGCCAAGATTCCTCGCGAAACCACGAAGACCAAGGACATCACGGGCGGTCTGCCGCGTGTGGTGGAACTGTTCGAGGCCCGCAAGCCGCGCGAAACCGCCGTCATCAGCGAAATCGACGGTGTGGTGCGCTTCGGCGAAGTGGCGAAGGGGCAACGCAAACTCTACGTGGCCGCCGATAACGGCACGGAGAAGGAATATTCCGTTCCGCGCGGCGTCCACATCAACGTGCAGGAAGGCGAACGCGTCCGGGCGGGCGAACCGCTCATGGACGGGCCGCTCAACCCGCACGACATTCTGGCCGTGCTCGGCGAAAAAGAACTGCAGTCTTACCTGGTGAATGAAATCCAGGAAGTCTACCGGCTGCAGGGCGTAAACATTTCGGATAAGCACATCGAAGTGATCGTCCGCCAGATGATGCGCTGGGTGAAGGTCGAGGATGTGGGCGACACCCAGTTCCTCCTCGAACAGCAAGTGGACAAGTTCCGCTTCCACGAGGAGAACGAGCGCGCGATCGCCAATGGTGGCAAACCGGCCACCGGGCGTCCGTTACTGCTCGGAATCACCAAGGCGTCGCTTTCCACCGATTCGTTCATCTCCGCCGCCTCCTTCCAGGAGACCACGCGTGTGCTGACCGAAGCGTCCATTCAGGGAGCGGTCGATCATCTCCGCGGCCTGAAGGAAAACGTAATCGTGGGCCGCTTGATTCCCGCCGGCACCGGCATGGAATATTACCGGAACGTGCGCCTCTCTCCGGAAATGGAAGAGGCCGCCAGCAAGGTGCAAGAGGAAGTCTCGCAAGCCTACGAAGATGCCGAGCGTGCCCTCGAACTCATGCGCCACGAAGGCGAGACCGAAGAACTCGCCGCGGAGTAAGATGGGACGAATTCAGGACAGGGGCGACGCAAGTCGCCCCTCGTTTTCTTGAAACCAATGGCTTCGCCACTGGAACAACAGCGCTTGCCCGAGCAACCTCAGAGCCGCAATCCCAAGCCAGAGCCGGTTCCTGGTGGACTGGTGTTGGCTCCGGCATTGGGACGGTTCTGGCGTCTGTTCCGCCTGTCGGTCTGGCGTGCCTTCGAGCACGATGCTTTCGGAACCGCCAAAGCCTCGGCCTATTCCGCCATCTTCACTTTTTTCCCAGCCTTACTGGTGCTCGGCGCTGTGATCGCCACCCTGAGGCGCGGCGAAGTCTACGTGCGCGAGATCTCCTACGCCCTAGGCGCCATTTTGCCCGCGGGCAGTGCCACGGCGCTTTCCTTCCTGAGAAGCAAAGCGGACCGGCCGGTGGGCCTGCTCGTCTCCACTTCGTTGTTGACGGTGTGGACCGCTTCCGGCGTCATCATCTCGTGGATGGATGGCTTCCGCCGCGCCTACCAGCTTCCCAAGACCTGGGGATTAGTCAAGGAACGCGCGATCGCGATTTCGCTGGTCTTGATGGCGGGTCTGCCGCTGACGTTCGCCACCATGCTGGTTGCCTTCGGCAGCCGCATCGAAACACGGATTTTGTTTCACATCGGGCATGAGTTCGGACCTCTGATTCTGTTGGCGTGGGGCGCGATCCGCTGGGCCATTGCGATCACGACCAGCATCGCGGTGATCCAGTTGATCTATCACAACGCCGTGCCCCGCACCCAACCCTGGCACAGCGTCTTGCCGGGCGCGGTGCTTGCGACCGCTCTGTGGCTGCTCTCCACTGCGTTTTTGGGATGGTATTTGCAGCACTACGTCGACTACAGCGTCATCTACGGTTCGCTCGGGATGGGCATTGCGCTGCTGGTCTGGATGTACATCATCTCGCTGGTGGTGCTGATTGGCGCCGAATTTAACGCCATGCTCTTTCCACGCGGCCTAACGAAAGTTCCGCCTCCGCGGCCCGACTCCGAAGCCAACTGACGGAACTGCTACGCTCTGACTTCCGCCTGCGCCCGAGCCCGCCGCTCGGCATACAGCGGGAATGCCTCCGCCATCCCCAGCACCTGCTTGCGGATCTTCGCGAGCACCGCGGCGTCGGTCCGATGATCGAGCGCCTCCGCGATCCA
>PKXK01000261.1:14977-36731 GCA_003132325.1 Acidobacteriaceae bacterium | reverse complement strand
GAGGTGCGTGTCCGTTCCGCCGGAGACGATGCGATAGCCGTCGGCCGCCAGCGTCTCGGCCATCACCTTGGCGTTGGCCACGATCTGCCGAGCATAGTCGCGGAAGCTCGGCTGCGATGCCTCAAGGAAGCACACCGCCTTGGCGGCAACGATGTGCACCAGCGGCCCACCCTGCATTCCGGGGAATACCGTCTTATCGATCGCCGCCGCAAATTCCTGCTTGCTCAGAATCATGCCCGAGCGCGGCCCGCGCAGCGTCTTGTGCGTGGTCGAGGTCACGATATGCGCGTGCGGCACCGGCGAAGGATGCGCTCCTCCCGCCACCAGTCCCGCGAAGTGCGCCATATCGACCAGATAGAATGCGCCCACCTTGTCCGCAATCTGACGCATGCGGGCAAAATCGATGATCCGCGGATAAGCGCTGCCGCCGCCAATAATCAGCTTCGGATGCTCCGCCGTGGCGAGCCTTTCCAGTTCGTCGTAATCGATCGTCTCGGTTTCCTTGGTCACGCCATACGGAACGATCTTGTAGGTCTTGCCCGAAAAATTCAGAGGATGCCCATGCGTGAGGTGTCCGCCATGCGCCAGGTTCAATCCCAAAATCGTGTCGCCCGGCTGCAGCACCGCCGCGTAAGCGGATTGATTGGCCTGCGATCCCGAGTGCGGCTGCACGTTGGCATGTTCCGCGCCAAAAAGTTGTTTGGCACGCTCCCGCGCCAGATTCTCCACCACGTCGGTAAACTCGCATCCCCCGTAATAGCGCTTGCCGGGATAGCCCTCTGCATATTTGTTGGTGAACACGGAGCCGGCAGCCTCAAGCACAGCTTCGCTGACAAAGTTTTCCGAAGCGATCAGCTCCAGCCCTTCATGCTGGCGGCGAACTTCGTTGTCGATGGCGTTCGAAATCTCGGGGTCAACTTCATAGAGCGGGCGCGACATCGAGGAATTTTTCATAAGGACTCCCGGTTATTTTACTCCGAGCGGAGCAAGTTCCAAGGCGGCGAAACGATATACTCTCACCGTACCCCAGACAGATGTTCACCCCTCCCCAAGGGCAGCGCCGCCGGACCATAAGAATTTTCGTGGTTCTTCTCGGCGTCGCGGCGGTTCTAGCGCTCGCCCGCCCAGCCTGGACCCATTTCCGCGCCGTCGCGATCCTGCTACGAATACAAGCCCCGCAACATCCAGGAGCACTGGCCAATTTCAGCGCCCACCCCATCGAGGAAGTGCTAACTGAGGTGCCGACGCCGTCTGGCCCCATCCGCGCGCGATTGTACATTCCAAAGGACAAAGACAAGACTAAAGACCAACCCGATGCTCCTGGCATCGTCCTGGTGCACGGGGTGCATCATCTGGGCATCGACGACCCGCGCCTGGTCACCTTCGCTCGCGCCCTATCTTCGAGCGGCATCCGCGTGCTGACGCCTGAGTTGCTGTCTTTCGCCGATTACCAGGTGGACCGGAGTTCGGTTGAACTCATCGGATATTCGGCGCGCGCGCTTTCCGCGCAGCTTGGGCAGAAAGTCGGAGTACTCGGCTTGAGCTTTGCTGGAGGCCTGTCCCTGCTAGCGGCAGCCGATCCGCGGTTTGGGCCGTGCATTCGTTTCGTCGTTTCGGTCGGAGCCCATGACGACCTGGAACGGGTGTCTCAATTCTTGATCTCGAACACGATCGAGCGGCCTGACGGCACCACCCTGCGCATGACGGCCCACGAGTATGGAGCGCTGATACTCGTCTACTCGCACCCCGAAGATTTCTTCCCGCCCGCGGACGTCCCGGCGGCCCGCGAAACACTCCGCTTGCTCCTGTGGGAAAAGGTTGACGAGTCGCGAAAACAAGCTGAGCATCCGAACGAGGGCAAGTGATGATTCGCGTTATCTTCTTTGTTTTCAGACAGAATCTCGCGGATACAGAAGTGTTTTCGATTGGACCGATGGGGGATTGCTTCCGAACCAACCTTATTGCACAGTCTCGGAGCGTGAACAAACCGTGAGAAAACTTCCCCGTACTCTCCTGGCTGGATGGGCGTCGGTGTGCCTGTTGCCCATGGCCGCGAATTCGCAAGCGCCGAAACAACCACTCCGGCTGGTGCAGACGATACCCTTGCCCGGCGTCAAGGGTCGCCTCGACCACATGGATGTGGACGTGAAAGGCAAGCGTCTGTTTGTTGCCGGACTGGAAAATGGTTCGCTCGAGGTGGTGGATCTTCAGACCGGTAAACGGACCCAAAGCGTACCCGGATTCAAGAAGCCGCAGGGTATCTTCTACGTCGCGGATTTGAAAAAGGTCTTCGTTGCCAGCGGCGACGATGGCATGCTGCGGGTTTTCCAAAGCGAGCGCCTCGATCTGCTCGATCCCATCCCGTTGGAGCCTGGCCCCAACCGCCTGGCCTATGATCCGCATGCCAAGCGGATTTATGTGGGATACGGAGGCAAGGACGCAGGCAAAGACTACGGCCAAGTCGGAATCATCGACGCCTCTACCGACAAGCGAATCGGCGACATTAAAGTTGCGGCCCATCCCGCCGAAATCTTGATGACGGAGTCCGGAAAGACGCTCTTCGCGGCGATCCCCGTTCTCTCCGAAATCCAGGTGATCGATGCGCGAAAGCGGGAAGTTGTTGCCACCTGGAAGCCCAAGGGCAAGGGCGTCGGAGACATGGCGTTGGATGAGAGCACTCACCGCCTGTTCGTGGGAACCAGGACTCCCCTGCTGATTGTCGTCGATTCCGCCTCGGGAGCCGAGGTCGCCAGCCTGCCGACGGTCGAAGGCATGGATGGTGTCTATTTCGACGCACCCCATAAACGGGTGTACGTCTCGGGCGGCAGAGGTTTTGACGTGGGTTCGGTCTGGGTCTATGAGCAAAAAGATGCCGATCACTACGAGTTGCTTGGCAAAGTTGCTACCCGGCCCGGAGCGGGGACGTCGTTCTGGTCGCCCGAACTCAATCGCTATTATGTCGCCGCGCCCGCACACGATAAAGAAGACGCAGCAGTCCTGGTGTATGAGCCCCAACCCTAAGGAGTACGTGAGAACCTAGGTTGCCCGCAATCTAGTCGAGTTCGATTGTTGAGGATCCAGCCCCGGAGGAGCGACCTACCTTAGCCCAGCGCTTCAGCGCTGGGAAAGGTGGAAGAAATGATTCAAGTCCCGGAGGAACGACCGAATTTGCGAGCACACTCGAAGGAGGAACCTTTGAAAAGAATCATCGGCTGTTTCATCGCAGCTGCGGTACTGTGCACCTCTGCCGCCGCCCAGGCCCTGCCCAAACCTGCGGCGCCCGCCAAAAAGGCAGCCCGAGAATTCTCTACGCTGCAACTCGAAGAACAGATTCCCGTGCCGAACGTCGCCGGCCGTCTCGATCACTTCACTGCCGACACCAAACGGAAGCGCCTCATCTTCTCCGCGCTAGGCAACAACAGCGTAGAAATCGTCGACGTCTTCGCTGGCCGAGTCATGCACAGCATTACCGGCGTATCCGAGCCGCAAGGTCCACTCTACGTCCCCGACTTCGACAAACTCTTCGTCGCCGACGCGGGCGATGGGAAACTCAACATCTTCGATGGCGCCACCTACACCCTGCGCAACACGATTGACCTCGGAACCGATCCCGACAACGTTCGCTATGACGCCGCGTCGAAGAAAGTATTAGTAGGATTCGGAGAGGAAGACGGCGGCATCGCCGTAATTGATCCCGCAACCGAAAAACGCGTTGGCGACATGTACAAGACCGGAGGCCATCCCGAGTCGTTCCAGGTCGAAGCCTCAGGAGCCCACATCTTCGCGAACGTCCCCGACCAAGGCAACGTGGTCGAATCCATCGACCGCAAAACCGGAACCGTAACCAAATGGCCCCTAAAAGGCGCGCGCGGCAATTACGCCATGGCCCTGAACGAAGCCGATCATCGCCTGTTCACCGTCACGCGCAAGCCCCCCATACTGATTGTTCTCGACACGCAAACCGGAAAAGAAGTTGCAAGACTGCGAGCCGCAGGCGAGTGCGACGACGTCTATTTCGACGCCGGCCGTAAACGCATCTACGTCATAGGAGGCGAAGGTTTCATCAGTGTAATCCAGCAGAAGGATCCGAATCACTACGAACTCCTGGAGAACATTCCATCGGCGATAGGAGTGCGTACCGGCTACTTCTTCAGCAAACGCGATCGCTTCTACGTCGGCGTCCCCGCCAGAGGAAGCGAGCCCGCCCAAGTCTGGACCTACGAGGCGGAAGACTAGGACCGATCTACTGTCAATGGTTCTGGGGAATGAACCGGCTCAGCAGCCTGCAAAAAACCAGAGTTTCGTAGAGACGGGGCTTGCCCCGTCTCAGGCTGCTGAACAACTCTCGTCTACCGCCCTTCAGTCGAACGCGATCCGAAGAAAACTAACCAACTGCCACCCATCCATGTATTTGTAAGGCGTCTCGCCCATGGTGTAGTGCCCGCAGGGCAGCACGACGACCTTGTGGTCCAGGTTGTGCTTCTCGAATTGCTCGACCACCTGCTCGGAAAATTCGGGCAGGAACGTCATGTCGTATTTCGCGTAGATAATCAGCGAGCGGCGCGGCCAGCGCGAAAATTTGTCAAAGTACACCATCGGGCTGACGGCGCGCCACACCTGCCGCAGATTCTCCAAATCGATGGCCGTTTCCAGTCCTTCGCGAATGTGGCGTGTGGACTGCCCGTGCCACACCACGTCGGCAAAATAAGTCGAGGCGTGATTGAACGCAGCAACCTGAATCCGCGGATCGTGCGCGGTGGCGATGAACGCATAACACGATCCGAGGCTCGTGCCAACGATCCCTAGCCGGTTGTAACCCTGCGCTTCCAGCCAGTCGAGACAGCAGCGCACATCGATCACGCCCTGGCGCACCGAATCGAGCGTGCGTCCAATGTTGGCGGAAACAGCATAGTCGGCGCGGTCGATCTCCGCCGGNNCGGCGAATGTCGTGATACGGCATGGACAGCCGCAGCACCGCGATGCCCATCCAGTTCATGACGCGACAGAGGGCGTTGTAGGAAATCGCGTCGGAATTCCAGTGCGGCAGCAGAACCACGGCGCGTCGGCCGCGTGCCGGAAACCAGCGCGCGTTCACCAGATTATTTTCGGGGAAAGGCGTCACCACCGGCGAGGTGAAGCGCAGAAACTCGGCCTGAGTNNTTGAAGCGCGAGAAATATTCCAGCAGATCCCGCGAGGTCTGCCCCGAAGGACCGCCGTTGCGGCCAGGCCAGCTGTGCGTCCAGTCCAGCCCCCAGTCCAGCGGACGCACCACGCGGTTATTATCCACCGATGTAAGCCGCGTCTCCCAGTCGTACATCCATTGTGCGTAGCGCGAGGACATGTCCATTCTAGAAATACAACAACGGGCGTAGATTGGCGACTGGGGTCAGTTCAACGGCGGAATTCAGCACTCAGCGGTCAGCACTCAGCATTCAGTAGTTTCCCGGTGCCCAGCCCCTAAAGGGGTATCTTCTCTGCTGGCTGAGTGCAGGGTGCTGACGGCTCAGATGTACACGCGCGGGACTCGTTGCGAGATGCCGCACAGGATTTCGTACGGAACGCTCTCGCACAGGCGGGCCAGTTCGACAGCATCAACGCTCCTGCCGTTGTGGGCGCCGATCAGGATCACTTCATCTCCCACGGCAATGCCGGGGATATGACCGACATCGACCGTCGTGAGGTCCATCGAGACCCGGCCGACCACTGGCGCGTACTCGCCGCGAACGATCACGCGGGCGCGATCGGAGAGTAGGCGCGGATAGCCGTCCGCATAACCCACCGGCAGCACGGCGATGCGGGTACTTTTGCCAGTGACGTAGCTGCTCGCGTAGCCAACTGCTTCTCCGGCGGGAACATCCTTCACGGTTAGAACGCGCGTCTTCCAGGTGAGCACGGGAACAAGTGGGAGCGAGGACCCATCAACAATTTCGCCGCCACGCAAGATGGGAAGCGAGTACCCATAGAGAAGAATGCCCGGACGCACCATGGTCTTCCAGGTTTCAGGACGAGCGCTCACGGCGGCAGAGTTGCCCATGTGCACGAGCGGAGGATGCAAGTCGTACTCGGCAAGTTTGGCGAGGGCTTGTTCGAATCGCTTGGTTTGGCGGGGAGCGTCTTCGGCATCGAGCACCTCGGCCGACGCGAAGTGCGTGCTTACGCCCTCAAGGTGCAGGTGTTCGCAGACCGCGAGCTTTTCGCAGAGTCGCGGCAAGCCTTCGACCTTGGCGCCAAGGCGGTTCATGCCGGTATCGACTTTCAAGTGCACGGGAAGGTTGACCTGCTGCTTCTTCGCAGCCTTTTCCAGGCGTTCGATGTGCCAGGTTTCCCAAACCGTGGGCGTGAGATTGTGGGAGACGATGCCGTCCTCTTCGCCCTTCCAGATGCCGGTCATGAGGAGGATACGGGTCCAGATGCCGGCGCCGCGCAGGGCGCGACCTTCCGCGGCGTCGGTGACACCGAGCCAAGGCACGCCTTCAGCCTCAAGCGCGAGGGCGCATTCGATGGCTCCGTGGCCGTAACCATCGGCCTTGACCACCGCACAAATGGTTACGCCCGCGCCGACGTGTTGTTGTATGGCGTGAAAATTCTCTCCGAGCGCACCTAGAGAAATTTCCGCCCAGGTTCGGCCGTCGAGAATCAGCGAGCGCCGGTCGGGTATTTGCGACAAGTTGGTGCGCGGTGCATTCACTTAGCCGATTATAACGAGCGCACCGCGCTGTGCTGACTGCCGATGGTAACCATCTGTTAACTGGCGATATTTACGGCAGAGGTCAGCTGCCCGATAGCACAAAGTTCACGGTAATCTCCGTCTCGACTTCGATCGGCTCGTGATTCAGTAGATACGGGCGATAACGCCATTGCCGGACCGCTTCCAACGCGGCTGCGGCCAGCATCGGATGTCCGCGGACCACGACCAGATGCTCGATCGTCCCTGTCTTGCTGATGATCGCCTGCAACTCGACCGGGCCTTGAATCCGTGCCTGCCGGGCAAGGGCGGGATATGTCGGCTGCACGCGCCGCAAGAGGCTGCCCTCTCCAAGGTTCGACACAATCAGCGGTTTTACCACGGTTGGATGGGCCGGCATCACGACCGGCATATTGTCTCCAAGGCCATAGGGCACGCCATCGCGCGATCCGCGACTCGATCGAGATTCGATGTCGGGCAGGTTCGGTGCTGGTGGGCCTGGCTTCGAATCGTCGATTTGCGCGGCGTGCAACGGGATGAATTGAGGCGTAATCACCTGTCCATGAAAAACGTTGCTGACGGTGGCCGCCGTAACGTACTGGTGCGCAGCTGGTTTGGGCAGCGCGGGTTCGGCCGGTGAGAATGTTGTGGGCGCCGGGACTTGCAGCCAACGCACCTGAGGCGGCCGCTCAACCCAAAGCATTGAGACTGCGCACAGCAGACTCAGGCTTAGAGCCTGAATCGTGAAGGAGGCGAGTGTAGCTCGTCCCCGACGGGCAGACTGGTCCCAGGTGCGTTCGAGTGTGGTGAACATATCGTGTTCCTCCGGAACGGGCCCGTTACCACTACAGACACCTGCGGCCCGCGACTTGATCCCGCGGCGCGAAATTGGCGCGAGGCTCGTCTTGGCCGGTGGGAGCGCCAGCGCTCCACAAGAAGAACAACCCAACGAAAAAAAGACCGCGTCTGCACGCGGTCTTCAAGAAATAACCTGGAACTGAAACTCCCCGAGCGGTGTCGCTACTGTTTCGGCGGAGTGCTCTTGGGCGCAGCGGGTTTAGCGGGTGCCGCTGCTTTAGGGACGGCCTTCGTAGCCGTGCTGCCCGCGGCGGGCGCGGCCACGCCGGATTGTGCGTTGTAGGCTTCCACGATCGGCTGCGTGATGTCCATCGCCGGTCCAGACACAATCACCGGACCCCGCGGCCAAGGTTGAGAAGTGTCAAGCAGGAGGCCGTAACCGTTGTCGACGACATATTTCTGAAGCAACGGCGCCATTTTGGTCAGGATTTTATTTCCGATCTCGCCCTGCTGGCTTTGGAAATCTTCCTGTGCGTCCTGGGTCGCGCGATCGAAACTCTTCTGCTTGACTTCGATCTGCTTTACCAGCTTGTCGCGTGATTCCTCATTCAGCTTGTCCTGCTGGGCACTGAGCTGCTTCTTGAGGCTGTCGATTTCGTCGGCCAAACCCTTCAGTTCACTCTGCTTGGGTTCAAACTTCTTGGTGAGCGCCTCGAAATCGCGCCGCCCTTCGTTGGAGGCGAAGATCGCCTGTTCGATGTTGATGGTGCCGACTTTGGTACCGCTAACCTTGGGTGCAGCCGTCGCAGCCGAGGGAGCGTCGGGCGTGGCAGCTGGGGATGTGCCAGCCGCCGGTTTGGTTTGGGCCAGAGCGAAGAGCGAGAGGCCGAATACTGTGGCAACGGTGACGCGCGCAAACTTCTTAATCATTGGATCTCTTTGAACTCCTTCGGATTTTTAGGAATGCTGGAAGCTTCCAGCTCGCTGGGCTCAACGACGCTGATCGCAAGCCCGAGCCTATCAGTCATCAGACCTGAGACTTGAAACCGGCGCCGCGAGCGCACAAGGCGCGTACGCCGCCCGGTTCTGTTTCACGCAGAAACCGCAAGCGTGGTAATCAGGGTGTGGACGCTCTAAATTATACGGAGCGTACCGGAACAGCGTCAAACCCGAAGAGCAGGTCTCAGGTCTTAGGTCTCAGGAGAATCCGGGCTGTGCCTCGTTCCAACCGGCCCACCCCTTAATAGTGGAACCGGTACCGCAATTCGACAAAGATCTCGCGCGGGTTGTTCCAGTGGAAGCCGCCGAAGGTCTGGCTGTTGTCGAGTTCGATGCGGCGGTTGGCGACGTTCAGGGCATTCAGCGAGGCGGAGAGCCGCTCGCCGAAGTCTTTGCCGAGCGACAGATCGAAGGTGGTGTGTCCGGGCAGATAGCCGCCGGGATAGGGATGGCCCGGGAACGCGTTCTTGAAGCCGGAACCGTAGTAGACGTTGCTGGAAGCATACGATTTCCACGGCAGCGAGACGTCGGCGCCGATATTGAGCGTATTGCGCTGATCGTGGTCGAGAGCGCAGAGGCTGACGCCTGGAGGACAGAGATCGGTGAAATCGGTTAACCCGCCGGTGATAGCACCACCGCCATAGGCGACCTGGTTTGAATAGGCAAGGTGAAGCTGTGCGCGATGAGCGATGCGCGGTGAACGCACCGTCAGTTCCCATCCGCGAATAAGGGCCTTGTCGATGGTGAGGGGGAAGAAGAGATTGGATTCTCCAAGGGCGTTGTGGTCGAAGAAGTTATGCGCGCGGGTGCGGAAGGTGTCGGCGTCGAGTGTCCATCCGCGAAAGGGGATGGTGACACCGAACTGATGCTCTTCGTCGCGCTCGCCATGGAGCGGAATGAAAGTGCAACCACTTGCCGTGCACAAATCAGTCAGCGTCCCGGAAGCGGTGAGCAACGGCGGCGCTTGATAGTAGTGACCGTAGAAGGCGCGGAAGGTCCAGCGAAGTCGGGGAACGGTGACCGTAGCGCCAAAGCGCGGACTGATGGCGCTCTCCGAGATACCGCTGCCGGCAAAATGTGTGGGGCGCATGCCGGCAGAAAAAGTCAGCCAGGAGAAAGGTTTGAATTTTTCGTCAAGGAAGAAAGCCGCAAGGCCGCCGGAAGCCGACTCGGAATCGAGAGGAAAAGGCTTACCGCCGCAGTTTGGCGAAGCGTAATGCGGGTCGCCATTGGTCGGACAATTGAAAAGAATGCCCAAGTGCTGATCGTCGTTCTGATGAAATCCAAAGAAGCCAACCTGCAGATCGTTCCGGTTGAAGTTCGCACCGAAGCTCACCTGGCCCCCAGCATAAGTAGAAGTGTGGTGATCGCTGGTGGCGGTGGGATAGTCGTTCGGCGCGCTCTGGTAATCGGTGGTATTGCGATGAAATAAGGGCGAGACCGTGAGCAGCAGTTTCGAGTTGAAGGTGTGGACCCAGGAAGCATTGATCAGGGCATCGGCTTCGCGGTCGCTGTCGTGCAGGCCGCTGCTGTCGCACTGCGGACACAGCGAGCTTTCCAAATCGTTGAAGTTCGGATCGTAAGGGATCTGGTAGTAATCCTTGCGCAGCGCCGTCACCAGGCGAAGCTGATTGGAAGGATCGACATTGAAGATGAAGGAGCCGAAGCCTCCGTAGCCATTGGCGGCATCGTGCACGACCTGCGGAATAGGGGGTTGGATGCCGAGATTGCTGCGGTTCCCGTTCAGGCCGACATAGTAGGCGAAGCGCTCGGTGTGGCTGCCGAAGCTGAAGGAATCATTGGTCTGGTAGAAATTGCCGGCGCTGACGACGAACTCGGCCTGGTTATTGCGCTCAAAGCCGGTGCGGGGCACGACGTTGAACACGCCGTACGTACGATCTCCAAACTCGGCGCCATAGCTGCCGCGATTCACTTCCATGTAGTCGATGTCTTTGGGATCGAATTGCGGGCCGATGTTGGAGGCAATGTTGGTGTTGGGCACGGGCACGCCGTCCACCAGCCAGGTAGTCTGATGGCCGCCGCGAATGTGGAGCTGATCGTGCGTGACGTACGCGCCCGGCACGTTATCGGTGATCATCGCCAGGCTGTTGGTGCGGTCGGCGCCCGGGGTGCGCTCGATGTCGAGGCGGCTGACAAGGGTGGTGGGAGTGGCGGAATCGGTCGGGGCCACCTCCGGCGCGCCGGAAACGGTGACGTTGGCGTTCGCAGTTGCGACCGTCAACAAAAAGTGGACGACCGGCACGGTTCCCGAGACGACCGTGACATCCCGCGAAGTTTGCGCGAACCCCTGACTGGCAACGCTCACCGAATAATCACCGAGGGGCACGGCGTTGAACTGGAATTCGCCGGTGGCATCGGTGGTGACGCTCTTCGACCAATCCGACGATTTCGCTTTGAGCATCACCATGGCGTCTTGGATGGGACGATGCTGCGGGTCGTGCACCACGCCGCGAATCGCGCCAAAGATGTTGGCGAACACGGCGGACGTCATCGTTAGCAACGCGGCAAATGCGAGCAGCTTGAAGCGAGTCATGTCTTCGTGTCTTTAAGTTACCAGTTCTTAGCAGTCTGCCAGTTGCCGGCGGCAGGGTTTGCTGGCAACTGGATACTGGCAACTGGCAACTGCTGTACCATTTCTTCGTGCATGCGCTGGCCGAGCAGCTGTTAAAGACAATTCGAAAGCAGGAGTCGATTCACGCGGGAGACCGTATGGCGGTGGCGGTTTCTGGTGGAGCGGATTCCGTCGCGCTGCTTCGCCTGCTGCTGGAGTTGCGGGGCGAGCTGGGGATCGTGCTGTCGGTTGCGCATGTCAACCACAAGCTGCGCGGAGCCGAGTCGGACGAGGACGAACGGTTTGTCGCGGAGCTGGCGCGGCAGCACGGGCTAGACCTGCATGTCTGCGACGGGCCGGTTGACCGGAGTCTTCGTTCCGAAAGCGGTTCCGGCATCGAGGCGGCCGCGCGGGAACTGCGCTACGGCTTTTTCCGCCAACTCGCGCGCGCGGGCCGCGTGGCGAAGATTGCGACGGCGCACACGCTCGACGATCAGGCCGAGACAGTGCTGCTCCGCATTTTTCGCGGAACCGGCATTCGCGGGCTATCGGGCATCCATCCGCGGATTGTATTCGAGGAACAGGGGCGCACGTTTGGAGAGGTGGCACGGCCGCTGCTCGGCTTCCGGCGCGCTGCCCTGATGGAGTTTTTGCACGAGTGCGGGCAGGGCTGGCGGGAGGATTCGTCGAATCGGGATATTGCTTTTCTCCGCAATCGCGTGCGGCACCGGCTGCTGCCGCTGATTGCGAGAGAATTTGGCGAAGCCGCGATCGAACACATGGGTGAGCTGGCGGAAATCGCGCGCGCCGAGGAGGAGCATTGGCAGTGCGGGCATCCGGAGATCGCGCCCCAGTTGCCCTTGGTGGCTGAACAGGCTAAAGAAAAGACCGGCTTCGTATCAGGGTATCGCTTTAGCGATACCGCAAATTCTTCGAGATCAAACGCCCCTTCAGGGGCTGCGGCGCCTGAGACGCGGCAAGCCGCGTCTCTACCTGTGGGACCGCTGCTGGCGCTTCCGCTGGCGGCGCAGCGCCGCCTGCTGCGCGGGTGGCTGCAAGCGAATGCTCGCGATTTAAGTATCTCGTTACGGCTGATTGAGGAGGCGCTGGAATTGGCGCACGGTCCGGCGGGAAAGAAAACGGACCTGCCACAAGCGATTCTTCGACGTGGCCGTTTGGACCTTCGGTTGGAACCGAAGCCTTTCGGTAGCCCGCGGGAAGCGGGGCATCGACAAGCGCCCGATTATGAGTACGCTTTAGCCGTGCCGGGCGCGGTGAAAATTCCTGAACTGGGCGCGTGCATCGAAGCCCGCGTGGTGGAAGTGGCGAGCGTTCCGGAGGATGGGCGTGGGCAGTTACTGGATCTGGAGCGCATGCCGAAGGAAGTGCTGATCCGCAACTGGCGCGCGGGCGATCGTTACTGGCCGGCGCATACCGCGGCGGCAAAGAAAGTGAAGGAACTGCTGACCGAGCGCCATGCGACTGGAGCGGAGAAGAAGCTCTGGCCGGTTGCGTCCGCCGCAGGCTGCGGCCTCGTATGGATGCGGGGATTTGCGATTCCGGCCGCTTTTCGCGCGCCGGCGGGGGCTGCGCAAGCAATTTGGATTCGGGAGATCGCGGGCATGATGTAACATTGCTTCAGCCGTCAGCCGTCAGTGATCGGCGCTGTGCAGGATTTTACTGATGGCTGAAGGCTGATGGCTGACAGCTGCTACTCCGGAGGCGCCGCTTCCGCTATGACTATTTCGCCGAATGGGTTACGCCAGGTGATCTCGGCCGACCAAATTCAGAAGAGAGTCCGCGAACTGGGACGTCAGATTTCCGACGACTATCGCGGCCAGACCGTGATCGCGCTGGGAATTCTGGAAAATAGCTTTCTGTTCATGGCCGACCTGGTGCGGGCGGTGGATGTACCCGTCGTCTGCGCCTTTATCAAACCGAAGTACAAGCAGACCCAGCAGGGTGAATCGGCGGTGCTGGAGATTCTTTTCAGCCACGAACTGGCGATTGCTGGCAAGCATGTGCTGCTCGTCGAGGGGTTAGTGCACTCCGGTGTAACCACGGAATTCCTGATGAACGACCTGCGAGGACGGGGTGCGGCGTCGGTGAAGCTGGTTACGCTGCTGGATCGGCAGGCGGCGCGCCGGGTGCCGCTGCAGCCGGATTATTTTGGATTTCTGGTGGATGACGCGTTTCTTTGCGGCTATGGTTTGGGGAGTCCCGAGCAGACAGGACGAAACCTGCCGTATGTGGCGGCGACGATCTAAAAGCTTCGAGCTTCGAGCTTCGAGCTTCGAGCTGCGAGCCAAAACCGAAGCGTGGTTTGCTCGAAGCCCGAGGCTCGTAGCTCGTAGCTGGCTCATCCCCCCGTGACTTCTGTTACCTTCCCCAATCCCCCGTTTTCGCGGGAAAAGGTCTAAAATACAAGAGGGGTAGTCTTTTCTCAGTCAAATTCCCGCCTCCGGCATCTAATACGACCGTAGCGGCGTGTTTCTTTTGGCGAGGATGGGGCCGCACTCCGAGGAGTTTTAGGTGAATTCGACGATCAAAACAGTGCTTTTCTGGGCGGTGATTGTGGTTTCGGCCTTCCTGCTCTGGCAGGTGGTAAAGACCGGTACTAATGCCCAGAAGGAAAAAGAAATTGGCTTTTCTGAATTCCTGACGGACGTGGACCAGGGCAATATCCACGACGTGACCTTCACCGGCCAGGAAGTGAAGGGGAAGTTCAAGAGCCCCGACGCGCCGTTTCACACCACAGCGCCCGCGAACTATCCGGACATGTACAAGACCCTGCGCGACAAGGGCGTGCCGTACAGTGTCAAGGACATCAGCAACGGCACCTGGCCGAGTTGGATTCTGAATCTGCTGCCGCTGGTGTTGCTGGGCGCGCTCTGGTTCTTCATGATCCGCCAGATGCAGACAGGTGGAAACAAGGCGCTGTCGTTCGGCAAGAGCCGGGCGCGTCTGCTCTCCATGCAACAGAAAAAGATCACCTTCAAAGACGTTGCCGGCGTGGATGAGGCGAAGGAAGAACTTCGCGAAATTATCGAGTTCCTGCGCGAGGCGCAGAAGTTCCAGAAACTTGGCGGACGCATTCCGAAAGGCGTGTTGCTGGTTGGACCTCCGGGAACGGGCAAGACCNNGCGCGCGCGGTCGCGGGCGAAGCGAATGTTCCGTTCTTCTCCATCTCCGGCTCCGACTTCGTGGAGATGTTCGTTGGCGTCGGCGCGAGCCGCGTGCGCGACCTGTTCGAGCAGGGCAAGAAGAACGCTCCCTGCATCATCTTTATCGACGAGATTGACGCCGTTGGGCGTCACCGCGGCGCTGGCCTCGGCGGTGGACACGATGAGCGTGAGCAAACTTTGAACCAGTTGCTGGTGGAAATGGACGGCTTCGAATCGAACGACGGCGTGATCCTGATGGCGGCGACGAATCGCCCCGATGTGCTTGATCCGGCGCTGTTGCGGCCGGGGCGTTTCGATCGGCGCGTGGTGGTAAATCGTCCGGATGTTCGCGGACGCGAAGAAATTCTGCGCGTGCACACCCGCAAGATTCCTCTCGCCGACGACGTGGATTTGTCGGTTCTGGCGCGCGGCACGCCCGGCTTCTCCGGCGCCGATCTGGCCAATATGGTCAATGAAGCGGCGCTGGCGGCGGCACGTCCGAATCGCAAAGCCGTGCTCATGTATGACTTTGAGCTGGCCAAGGACAAAGTGCTGATGGGCGTGGAGCGCAAGTCGCTTCTGCTCTCCGACGAAGAGAAGAAGAACACCGCCTACCACGAGGCCGGACACGCGCTGGTGGCTGCCATGCTGCCGCACTCCGATCCGGTGCACAAGGTCACCATCATTCCGCGCGGCATGGCGCTCGGTTTGACCATGCAGTTGCCGACCGACGATCGCCACAATTACTACAAGAATTATCTCGACACCCAGATCGCCATCCTGATGGGCGGGCGCATCGCGGAAGAGATTTTCCTGAACCAGATGTCGACCGGCGCGGGCAACGACATTGAGCGGGCCACCGAACTGGCGCGCAAGATGGTTTGCGAGTGGGGCATGAGCGACCTGGGGCCGGTGACCTTCGGCAAAAAAGAAGAGCAGATTTTCCTGGGACGCGAGATCTCGCAACACCGCGACTACAGCGAAGCCACCGCCATCCAGATTGACGAAGAAGTCAGGAAGATGGTGAGCACCGGCTACGCGACAGCAAAGGGGATACTCTCGGAGAATCGTGAAACGCTGGTCCGGATCGCCAAGGCGCTGATCGAACGCGAAGTGCTGGACGCCGTCGAGATCAAGTTGCTGGTCGATGGGCAGGACCTGCCGCCGATCAAGCCGCTGCCGTCGAAGACCGATGACGGCGTGCAGCAGGTGATCAAGCCCGAACGCGCTCCCGCCAAAGGCGGAGAGCGGCCAGCCACAGCTTAAGAACCGTTCTCAGTTGTCAGTTGTCAGTTCTCAGTTCTTAGGGGGCGGCCCGATGGCCGCCCTAGGTTTTTCCGGGGGAGGACGCGAAGCGTTATTGCAGCCGCGCGTCTCCGTCACACTGAGCCTCTTCATTCTCGTATAAACTTGTCTCTACCATGAATCTGACTCTCAACTCCAAAGTTGCTCTTATCACCGGCGGATCGCGCGGAATTGGCGCGGCGACGGTGCGGATGTTTGTGGCGGCGGGCGCGAAAGTTGTCTTCAATTATCAAGCGACCAAGGCGCAGGCCGAGGCACTGGCGCGCGAATGCGGCGCGGAAAACTGCCGCGCGGTGCAAGCCGATCTTTCGACCACGGAGGCGGCGCAGCAACTGGTATCGTCCGCGATCGCGGTCTTCGGGCGTCTCGACATTCTGGTTGCAAATCACGGCATCTGGCCGCCCGAGGATGCGCCGGTCGAGCGCATGTCCGACGAGCAATGGCATCGCACGATTGCCGTGAATCTCGACAGCGTGTTCTCGCTCGTCAAGCATTCGGTCGCGCAAATGAAGAAGCAGGGCGGCGGCCACATCGTGCTGGTCAGTTCGACAGCCGGACAGCGCGGCGAAGCTTTTCACTGCGACTATGCGGCCTCCAAAGGCGCGCTGATCAGCATGGTGAAAGGGCTGTCGACGGAACTGGCGCGCGACGGCATTCATGTCAACTGCGTGGCGCCGGGGTGGGTGGCTACGGACATGTCGGCGGCGACGCTGAGCGATCCGCCAACGCGCGATAAAATTTTTCGAGCCATCCCGATGGGGCGCGTGGGAACGCCGGACGAAATCGCAGGGCCGATTCTGTTCCTGTGCACACCTTATGCTGGGTTTATCACGGGCGAAGTTTTCAACGTGAACGGCGGAGCGGTGCTGGTGGGGTAGGGAGGGACGCATGAGGCTTGCTTGGTTCCGATTTGCTGCATTCGTCATCTTGGCCCACGCGCTCGCTTGGGCACAGCAACCCAGCGACAACTCGTCGAATACGCTGGCGTACGAGAATGGCAGCATCACTAACAATGTCTACTCAAACGACTGCTTCGGCTTTTCGTTCGCCATACCCGACGGCTGGCACATTATCACACAGGTCCTCGGCACCGATGCAAAAGCCATTCATATGACCAAAGGAGCGCTTGTTTTGCTGATGTTGGATCAGAAGAAGGAGGGAGCCTTCGGCAGCATAACTCTCAACACCTACGACGCGAGTATTTACGATACGACCATTCGGGGATTTGTTTCTCGTTCCGCTCACGACTACGTCAGTTCCGATCAAAAATACAGGGAAATTGTGAAAGACACATATTCCGTTGACTATGCGGGGAAGACTTTTTCCCGGGCCGACATTAAGCATACGATGCACAGCGGATCTATACTGTACGAAGCCTCCGTCTTTACTAAATTCCGGGGATACTACGTCGGTGAATACCTTAGCGCTGGAACGCCAGAAGGGCTAGAACTGGCTGCGAGTTCACTACAGGGGATATCCTTTCACGAGGACAAGCCAAATCCGAAGTGCGTAATGCGCGGGGACGATAACACCAGTACCGCGGGCATCATTGGCGGAGTGATTAACTCGAAACCAAGCACTCCGCAGTCTAATTCGGGGCAGCCGTTGCGTATTCGCGTCTCGCAAGGGGTATCGGCACGCTTGTTGATCAAGAAAGTGGAACCGCAATACCCAGACGATGCACGCCAAGGCCAGATAGAAGGGAAGGTGGTTCTGCGGATCCTGATCGACGAGAACGGAGACGTTCAAGGCTTGACTCTCGTCTCTGGCCATCCCATGCTTGTCCCGGCGGCCATTGAGGCGGTCAAACAATGGAAATACAAGCCCTACTTGCTCAACGGTCAGCCCGTGGCAATGGAGACGCAGGATATCGTGGTATTCCGGCTGGCGGGGCATTAGTCCTCCGGTGCTTCCGTACGGCCTGGGGCGGCAGCCGTCGCTACGTGTTCTCCGGTACAGCTAAAATCAGCTGGACCGCTTCTAACGAGATAGGCATGCATCGTTCTTTTTCCATTTTGCTGTTGTCGGGACTGGCGTTCGCCCAGGCTGGGCAAGCGCCGCCCCCGCGGGCTCCGCTGACGGGCCAGCCCTCCGCGCCCGTCAAGCTCAATGACTCCGACAACGCCCGCAAAGCGCGCGCCGTGCTCGATCAGACGATCGAGACCCTGGGCGGCGATTGGTATCTCACGTATCAAGTTAAGGAAGAGACCGGCCGCTACTATCCGCTCTATCACGGGCGCACCGAGAGCACCGGGATTCCGTACAGATACTATGTCGAGTATCCGGACAAGGACCGTTTCGAGGTCCTCCACCAGAAGGATATTCATGTGCTGCCGGGATCGATCGACGTCGGCCATGTCAAGACCAACAAGGCCGAATCTGTCCTGATTCACAACGGCGATAAAGGATACGAGACCACCTACAAGGGAACCGCGGCGCAAGATAAGCTGGACTTGGAAAACTATCTTCGACGCCGGCAACATTCCATCGAATACATATTCCGCAAGTGGATCCGCGATCCGAACGTCGCCATGTTCTACGACGGTCCGTCGGTAGTGGACGGGAAGGAAACCGAAGGCATCACGCTGCTTAACAGCCAGGACGATTCGGTGAGCGTTTACCTGGACCAGAACACGCACTATCCGGTCAAGATCAGTTATTCGTGGCGCGATCCGAAGGACAAGCAGAAGAACGTGGAAGACGAGGTTTACGATAGTTACAAGCTGGTGCAGGGAATCTGGACCCCCCACTCCATCACCCGTTATTTCAACGGGGAGACTTCGCAACAACGATTCGTCAACACCGCCAGCTACAACCTGAAGCTTCCCGATTCGATGTTCGAAGCGGCAGTGTCGTACGACCCGGAAGCGCCGCGGAAGAAACGGTANNACAAAACAGGGCCAAGTTCTTCGTCCGGTACTCCCCAACATCCATAACCGTCTGAACAACTTAGCCTTTCCCATAGTGGAACGAGCCACGAAGTGTGGCTGTTTTGCCACATACAGAAGTCTGCACGTCGCTGTAAGCTGATACACAGCAAAAGACTTATGCAATCCCCCCGTTGACACATGAGCAAACAATTCGTGCCGCGGTGACCTGCACCGGAGTGGGTCTCCACAGCGGCGCCCCGGTCAGCCTGCGGATTCTGCCCGCGCCCGCGGGAACGGGAATCGTCTTCCACCGCACCGACCTCGACGGCTTCCCGATCGAGGCCAGCGGACGCAACGTGGCCCGCGTCAGCTACGCCACCAGCTTAATGAAGAAGGGCGTGCTCATCTCCACCACCGAGCACCTGCTCTCGGCATTTACCGGCGTCGGCATCGACAATGCCATCGTCGAACTGGACAATCTCGAGTTGCCGATTCTCGATGGTAGCGCCCGTCCGTTTGTCGAGATGATTCAAAGAGCCGGCATTCGGCAACAGCGCAAAGCGCGCACTTACCTTCGGATCGTGCGCGAGATCGAGTTGCGCGAGGGCGATAAATTCATTGCCGTGTATCCAGCCGACACCTATTCGGTTTCGTATTCCATCAACTTTCCTCATCCGCTCATCGGCAAGCAAAGTTTCTGCGTGCGGCTGACGAATGGCAGCTATCTGAACGAGATTGCGCCGGCGCGCACTTTCGGATTTCTGCATGAAGCCGACGCCATGCGGCAGCAGGGACTGATCCGTGGAGCGTCGACCGACAATGCCATCGTGCTGAACCGCGACGAAGTGCTGAACCCGCCGTTGCGTTTTCCCGACGAGTTCGTGCGTCACAAAGTCCTGGACCTGATCGGGGATCTGGCGCTGCTCGGGAAACAGATACTGGGTTCGGTGGTGGCCGACCGCGCCGGTCACGCCATGCATACCGCGCTCGTGTCGCGCATTTTGCGCGACCGGTCGTATTGGGAAGAGACCGCGCTCGAAGAGGAAGCGGCAACGCCAGCGCTCGCCTCGGCGATGAGTCTGAGCGTCTAGCAGGCCGCGGAAACGCTCCGTTTCGTATCAGGACATCGCTTCAGCGATTCCGTAAACTCGTCAAAGGCAGAAGCCCCTTTAGGGGCTCGCGGGTCCGGACAGCAGCCTCAGTCGGCCCGCTGCGGAACGTTCCCCTCATAAGGCGAAGCGCGTTCAGCCAGCAGCCGCGCCAGTTCGGCTTCGGCTTCGGCGCGGATGCGCCCGGCGAAAGCATGGACGCTCCGCCGGTGCTCGGCCCCGAGCGCGGACAAGCGCACCTGCAAATAGGGCTGGTCCTCTTCCAGGCGGCGCAGCAAGCGCTGCGTTTTCGCGATTCTTTCTTCGAGTGTGATCATGGGTTCCAGACGCGGCAAGCCGCGTTTCTACAGTGCCACAGCCGGAGCAGGGCGCAAGTTACAAGCTGGATGCCGGGCGGGTGGGATCTTACCGGAAACGTGAACTGGCCAGACCGAGCGATCGGTTAGCGAGGCGTCTGGTTGCCGTGTAGCCGCTCCGGCAGTTCTCCCCGCAAGCAGTCGGTCAGCCATTTTTCAAGCTGATACTGCGAGCTCTGCGGAACCTCAACGAAGCGGATACCGGCATGCCCGGTCCCGTCCGCCCAAGCGACTTTGCCTTTCAGTTCGAGCGAAATGTTGGCGCCGGGAAGCGTGAAGCGAAGCTGCGCCTGCGCACCCTGGAGCAACTTGCCGACGAGGCGTATGGCCATGCCTCCCTCGCTCACGTTGGTCGTCGTGGCGCTCAGTTCCTGCTTGTCCGCCAGAGCGATTCGCAACGGGATCTCCACCGGATGCCGGCAGTACCGGCGCTGTTCCCGCACCATGAAATTGAGCGCTGCATTCAGACAGCGGGTGGCGTGCAGCGGCGTGAGCGGCTTCTGCAAAACGAAGTTAGCTCCGGACTGGAACGCCTCCTGGGTGGTCGTCTTCCCATTCACCACGGCAAAAGCTACGGACCGCGCATTACTTTGCGTCTGGCGGATGCCACGCAGCAGATCGACGCCGTCAGGCAGATCGTCGCAGTCGATGATGACCGCATCGTACTTGCGCTTCACTAGCAGATCGCGTCCGGGCTTGGCCTCGGCGCAAACCTCGACATCGACCGAGACATTCTCCAGTGCCGGACGCAGCACGCCAAGCAAAGCGGCATCCCCACTGATGAGAAGAGAGTCCAGATTCATGACTCTTTCGATACTAGCGGTACCCAAGGACCGAAGAAAGTGACCTTGGTACCGGACGAAAAGCGTGCTCCGTCACACAAGGAGCGCGAATTCAACCCTCGGCGACTTCAGACCTTTGGGTGGCTTCGTGTCCTTGGATGGGGATGAACTTAGGATTCTGCCTGTTCCGTCAGTTTTTTCTGGATTCTTGCGCCTTTCACCGCGAAACTGGTGAGGTGAGCGAAACCGCGTATCTGTCGTTGGGATCGAACCTGGGAGATCGTGCGGCCACCCTGCGCGCAGCGGCCGCACAATTGGAAGTTGCCGGACGCGTGCTGGCGGTCTCCGCATTGTATGAGACCCAGCCGATGGAGGTCCAAGACCAGCCGTGGTATCTGAACTGCGTGGCGGCGATTGAAACCGGCAAGACGCCGAGAGAACTGCTCCAGCTCGCGTTGCAGATCGAAGCGGCGATGGGACGCCTTCGCCTGCGCGATAAAGGCGCGCGCAAGATTGATATCGACGTGGTGCTGTTTGGCGATTCGGTGGCAGACGAACAGGGATTGAAGATTCCGCATCCCTCCATGCATCTGCGGCGGTTTGTGTTGGAACCGCTGGTCGAGATTGCTCCCGAAGCGCGCCATCCCGTGCTCGGAAAAACGGCGCGAGAACTTCTGGTGGCCTTGGGCGAAGGGCAGACGGTCCGGCGCCTCTGAAAAGCTGGCCTTCCGGTGAGCCACGGGTTAGGTCGTGTGGCGCGGACACTCCTGTCCGCGTGCCGACCCCACCAGCCAGTTCGAAGCCCGCAGAATCCCAAACCGAAGTGGGCCGCCGGAAACGTCCGCGAGCCAGGCGCTACTGAATCTGAATCACGCTCTCCGAACTGCCGGCCTTGATCTCCTCCACCCGCGCCGCCACGTTGCGGGCAAATGCGAACAGCGATTTCGCATGAGGCGAGTCCTCTCCCTGAAGCACGGACGGAGTGCCGCCGTCGCCCGACTTGCGAATCTCGGGATCGAGTTCGACGCCGCCGAGGTAGGCGATGTCGAATTGCTTCGCCGTCTTCTCCGCGCCGCCGCGCGAGAAAATGTCGATTTCGTGCTGGCAGTGCGG
>PKXK01000261.1:0-14940 GCA_003132325.1 Acidobacteriaceae bacterium | reverse complement strand
GGAGGAAGGTCGATGATCAGATAGTCAAGCAGTCCCCACTGCACCGATCCTAAAAACTGCTTGATGATCGAATGCAGCATCGGACCGCGCCAAATCAGCGGCTTGTCTCCGGGATTGAGGAAACCGACCGAGATGACCTTGAGCCCATGTGAGCTGATGGGCGCGATCTGGCCTTCGCCGATCACTTTGGGTTGCTCGCTGGTGCCGAGCATGAGCGGGACGTTCGGACCGTAGACGTCGCCGTCGAGCAATCCCACTTTGTGGCCCATCTTGCTGAGGGCGATTGCGAGATTGACCGAAAGCGTGGTCTTGCCGACTCCTCCCTTGCCGGAACCGACGGCGATGATGGCATTGACGCCAGGTAAAGGTTGAGGAGCGGGCTGTTGTTGGCCGGGAGGATGGGAATGCGAGCTCATCCTCCAATTATACGGGAGGGAGGGGCAGCACTCAGCACTTAGCACTTAGCACTTAGCCAAAACCCACGCCGCAGAGCCCGGTTTTGCTAAATGCTAAGTGCTAAATGCTGCTTCTTCAGTAGTGCTCTTCTCCCAATTGCACCTTGCCGCGAAACATGCGATAGACGAATACAAAATAGGCTACCGCGAGCACNNTATTGGTGGTTGCGGGCGGGCAGTACAACGGGATAGAGCGCAAACGCCGCCCCCACCAGCATGAACGTGATATACAGGCTGGAAGCAACGAACGCGAGTTTCGCTTTACCCTTGGGGTTGGCCCAGAGCATGACTGCCAGGCTGGCGGCCACGATGATCGGAACCAGCATTCCGACCTTGTGTTTCCCGTAGTTCGCCACGATTTCCGGACGAATGAAATAAGTCGCAACCAGCGAACTGAAGGTCAGAAAAAACTGCAGGGGCCAGCAGAGCAAAGCGAAACCACGGGCGCGGCGGCCAAGGTCTTCGTCGGTTTTGAGAGCGACGTAGTAAGAACCGTGCGCGGTCAGAGTTACTAACGCCATCACGCCAATCAGTACTGTGTACCAATCCAGGATTCCCGTCTGCGGGCCGAGTTTGAAGGTGGTCCAGAGCGGCTCAAAGAAATAGCCGGTTGCATCCAGCGGAACTCCGCGCACCACGTTGCCCAGCGCCGCCCCGAAAAAAACCGCCAGCAGAATGCTGGAGATGCTGAAGACCGTGTCGAAGAAGCTATGCCAGACCGCGCTTTCGATGTGACCGCGGAATTCAATGCCGATGGCGCGCAGCATCAGCAGCCACAAGACAATGGTCAGCGGAAGGTAGAAGCCGCTAAAGCTCGACGCGTAGAGTTGAGGAAAGGCAAAGTACAGAACGCCGCCGGCCGCCAGCAACCAGACTTCGTTCCCATCCCAGACCGGGCCGATCGAGCGCAGCACCCGGCGCCGTTCGTCATTCGTTTTGGCCGCCATCAAGTAAATCGCGCCCGCGCCAAGATCGAATCCGTCCAGCACAACATAGGTCGCAACCATCACTGCGACAATGCAGAACCAAAGGCTCGCCATGTTACTTTGCCTCCGTCTCCGGCCCGGTCACTGGGCCATGTTCAATCTCTCGCCGGATCAGGAACAGTCCCAAAATACCTAACACCATGTAAATGCCCATGAAGCCCAGAAGAGTAAACATGCCATTACCGGCCGAGACAACCTTAGAGTAGCCCGCTTCGGTGCGCATAAGTCCATAGATCAGCCAGGGCTGGCGGCCGAGTTCCGCGGTCATCCATCCGGCGGTATTGGCGATATATGGAAATGGCGCCGCGAGCATCAGGATCCACAGCATCCACCGTGCGCGAAACAGCCTGCCGCGCCACAGCAGAAACAATGCGACGATCATGACGGCGACAAAGAAAGTCCCCAGGCCAACCATGATGTGATAACTGTAATAAAGCAAGGGGATGTTACCCGGCCAGTCTTGTCTGGGGAACGCGTCGAGTCCGCGGACATTGGCATTCCAGCGTTTGTAAGTCAGCATGCTCAACATTCCCGGAACTTCAATCGGGTTATCGATCTTACCTTGCTGTTCGTTAGGCTGACCTACGATCAGCAATGGCGCAGCAGTCTGGCCCTGAAATAATCCCTCCATCGCGGCCAGAGTCACAGGTTGCAGGTCGGCGACCATTTTGCCTTGTTGGTCGCCGGTCGGGAAAATCTGGAGAATGCTGAATACGCAGCCGGCGATGACACCGGCCTTCACGAAGATGCGGGCGTGCGCGGTCCACTTGCCGGAGAGCAGATAGAAGGCGCCCACCGACGTCATGATGAACGCGCCTGTAATCGCCGCCCCGCTCATGTTGTGCGCGTATTGCCATCCCGCCCAGGGATTCAGCACGAAATGCCAGAAACTCGCCAGCTGCAAACTCCCATCGGCAGCCGTGAAATAGCCGACGGGATGCTGCATGAAAGCGTCGGTGGCGATGATGAAATAGCCTGACAGCCAGGAACCCACAAAGACGGCGACCGCCGACAGCCAGTGCGCTTTCGGGCTCAGCCGCTTCTCTCCATAGAGAAACAATCCGAGGAACGCCGATTCGAGAAAGAAGGCAAACATGCCTTCCATGGCCAGAGTCTGTCCGATGACGCCGCCCGCGAATCGCGAAAAAATCGACCAGTTGGTGCCGAACTGGAATTCCATCGGAATGCCGGTTACAACCCCCAACACGAAATTGATGCCAAAAATCTTCCCCCAGAAGCGCGCCGCTTCGTGATAGACGGGATCGTTGCGCCGCAAAGCGATCGTCTTGAGCACGACGATCAGCAGAGCAAGGCCCATGGTCAGCTGTGGGAAGAGATAGTGAAATGTGGCGGTGAAGGCGAAGTGCAAGCGGTGAATAAAGAGTGCGCTGTCCATAAGTAAGGTCTCACGCCGAGTTGNNGATCTAGCGATACCGCAAGCTCTCCGAAATCAAAAGCCCCTTAGGGGCTGGGCCTCAAAGGTCGCCTAACTCCGACCCTCGATTCTGCGCGCCGATTCCTTCCGGCGCAACTCCCGGCGGTGCGCGGCATCTTCGTATCGGCGCTTTTCTTCCGGAGTCTCGGGAATGACGGGCGGGATTGCCATACGATTTCCCGCGGCATCTACGGCCACAAACGTCAGATAGGCGGAACTGACATGGTGACTCTGTTCGGCGCGATAGTTCTCTACCCAAACTTTCACGCCCACCTCCATCGAAGTGCGGTAGACGCGATTGACCGACGAGCGCAGGATCACGAAATCTCCGACGCGAACGGGCACGAGAAAATCCAGATGATCGATGGAAGCCGTCACTACGTACTGGCGCGAGTGACGGTGAGCGGCCATGGCGCCGGCGAGGTCGATCCAGTGCATGAGGCGTCCGCCAAGAAGCGAGTTCAGCGGATTGGCGTCGTTCGGCAACACGAGCTCGGTCATTTCCGAGATCGATTCGCGCACCGGCCGGGGGCGAGTGAACTTCGCTTTGTCGTCGTCAACCATAAGATTGTTAGACGAGAACAGCGCTCTCACGGGCGCGAAATGTTTGCAGATAGCAGTTTGCGAGCCTGAGGACGCGCGGGTCCGGATACGGATTCAACCAGGCCCCGCTCGCCAAGTCCAATACCAATTTCCCATGTTCGATCGGAGCGTGGTCTAACTCGCAGACAAAAGTGATCGTGACCTGCTCCCGCCCGGCGCGGGCAACCGAAAAACGAATCGCATCCCAGTCTCGGCCCTGGGGCAAATGCGGACAGGCGGTTGCGTAACCAAGATTGCAGAATTCGCGGATGTGAGTGTCCGATGCCGCCAGTTCCTGCCCCGACGCGCGGCAATTTCCCGTCCATCCCGCTCCCAGGGGCAAACGCGAAGGATGCGGCCATGAACCGTCGTTCACAATTTCCAGCGGCACAAAGAAAGGGCACGCCAAGTTGGTTTCTCGGAGAACAGCCATTGTAACGCCGATCGTGATAAGAATGGGAAGAGCAGATGTCAGCTATCAGCCCTCAGCTATCAGTTCTCAGCTTTTGGCTGTGGCGTTTGGCTTTTACTGAGAACTGGCAACTGACAACTGAGAACTTCCCTATGGATCGCATTGCCGCGTTGACCGAAATTCTTACCGAGAATCCCGAAGATGCCTTTGCGCGCTATGGACTGGCCATGGAGTACTCGAAGGCCGGACAGATCGAGAAGGCGCTGCAGGAGTACAAGACGCTGATCGGGAAAAACCCCGACTACACGCCGGCCTACTTCATGGCCGCGCAGACGCTGGCCGCCGCCAGCCGCGTCGATGAGGCCAAACGATGGCTGGTGGATGGCGTCTCCTCCGCCCGCCGCACCGGCAACACCCACGCCCAGTCGGAGATGACGGCCATGCTGGAAGAGCTGGGATGAAGCAAGGTAAAAGTCAGAAGTCAAATTGAAGAAGTAAAACCGTTGTCCGATTTTACTTCTTCAATTTGACTTCTGACTTCTAACTTCCTGCTACACTCTCTTGTTCCGCGGAGGCACGCTATGCGCCGTTTTGCTTTTCTTCTTGTTCTTCTCGTTTCCCTTCCTGCATTTTCTCAAGCCAAGCACCCCTTCACTTTCGAAGACATGATGAAGCTGAAGCGCGTTGGCGAGCCTGTGCCTTCGCCCGACGGCAAATGGGTTCTGTTCGCGGCGGTCGATGTGGATCTGGCGGCGAACAAGAAGACGTCGCACATCTGGATTGTCCCGCTGGCGGGCGGACCAGAACGCGTCCTCATCGCCGATCAGGACGGCGACCGCCCGCGCTGGGCGCCGGATGGGAAGCGGTTTGCATTTCTCTCGAATAAGGAGGGTGGCTCGCAGGTTTGGATTGCCGATTTTGACGGCGCGGCGGCCGCGGTCAAAGGCGTATACAAGCTGACGTCGATTGCTACCGAAGCCGGTGGCGAACTATGGTCGCCGGATGGAAAGAACATTCTCTTCACCTCGGATGTGTATCCCCAGTGCGTTGGCACTCCAAAGGAAGTGGATAACTGCAATGGGACCAAGCTATATGCGGCACGCGATTCGAAAGTCAAGGCGCAGATTTTCGACCGACTGCTCTACCGACACTGGAATGCCTATAAAGAGGGCCGGCGAAGTCACATTTTCGTCAATCCAGTTCTTTTCGACACACTTCCACCCACGAAAGCTTTTTCCTTCGAGGAGGCCGGGTGGCGCGACCTCACGCCCGGCGAGTACGATGCTCCTCCGTTTTCGCTCGGCGGACAGGACGACTACGCCTTCTCGCCCGACGGGCTGGAGATTTGCTACACCTCGAACCACGACAAGGTCGAGGCCACGTCCACCAACAACGATCTCTGGATCGTGCCGGTGAATGGAGGAGCGGCCAAGAACATCACCGCCGACAATCCCGCCAGCGACTCGACGCCGCTCTATTCGCCCGATGGCAAGTACATCTCCTATCGCGCCCAGCAGCGTCCGGGATACGAGAGCGATCGGTTTCGGCTGATGCTGTATGACCGGAAGACGGGAGAGAAGAACCGCGCGGAATCTTTTTTAGCTGGAGGAGATTTCGATCGCTGGGTTGGCACCTTTGCTTGGACGCCGGATTCTTCGAAAATTTTCTTCACTGCCGAAGAGGCAGGAAACTCGTATATCTATGAGCTTCCTGTCTACTTCAACGGGATGGCCTTAATCACCGAGGTCGTTGGAGGATTCAACGATGACCTTACTGTGGCGCCCGGCGGATCTCGAATCCTCTTCACGCGAATGTCGGTGGCATTTCCTAATGAGATTTACGGTGCCACATTAGGCGCCGCGACTTGCCGGGACATTCCGGCTTCCCAGTATGAATCGCCCGCATGTTGGCTCTTTAAGGCCGAGCCTCTTACTCACGTGAATGACTCGGTTCTCTCCCAAGTCGCGATGTCTCCTCTCGATCCCTTCTGGTTCACCGGAGTACACGGCGACAAGGTCGAAGGCTTCTTGGTCAAGCCGCCGAACTTCGATGCCACCAAGAAATATCCCGTGAAGTTCCTGATCCACGGCGGCCCCGAGGGCGCTTGGGACGACGACTGGTCGTATCGTTGGAATCCCGAACTCTTTGCCGCCAACGGATACGTGGTCATCATGATCAACTTCCACGGCTCGACCGGATACGGACAGAAGTTCGTGGAGTCCATCAGCGGCGACTGGGGCGGCGCTCCGTTTGAAGACCTGATGAAGGGGCTTGACTACGCCGAGAAGACTTATCCGTTCATCGACAAAGACCGCGAGTGCGCGCTGGGCGCCAGCTACGGCGGATACATGGCGAACTGGGTGCTTGGCCACACCGACCGCTTCAAGTGCATCGTCTCGCACGACGGCATGTTTAATTCCGTCTCCGCCTGGGGCACGACCGAAGAACTCTGGTTCAACAACTGGGAGTTCAAGGGCACTCCCTACACGAACCCGGAGATGTACGAGAAGTGGTCTCCGCGCAACGCGGCGAAAAATTTCAAGACGCCAACGCTGGTCATCCACGGGCAGCTTGACTACCGGCTCGACGTCAGCGAAGGCTTCCAGCTTTTCGACACGCTGCAAGTAATGGGCGTGCCCTCGAAGATGCTCTACTTCCCCGATGAAGGCCACTGGGTGCTGAAGCCGCAAAATTCACAGCTTTGGTACAAGACGGTCAACGACTGGGTCGATCAGTGGACGAAGAAGTGATGGATTGAATCATTGAGACATTGAATCATTGAGTCATTGGAAAACACCACCAATGATTCAATGCCCAAATGATTCGATGATTCAATAACTCTACCTGTACACTTCCGGCACGAAGTTCTGCTCGTGCATCGGCGGCCGGATGTACTTGACTCTATCGAGCGGGGGAAGCTTCAGCGCCTCTGGCGTCAGATCTTTGTAGGGAACTTGCGACAAGAGGTGGGAGATCGCGTTCAGCCGCGCACATTTCTTGTTGTTCGCGTTCACCACGTGCCAGGGCGCCTGTTTGATGTCGGTGTGTGCGAACATCTCGTCCTTGGCGCGCGAGTACTCCACCCAATGTCTTCTCGATTCGAGGTCCATCGAGCTCAGCTTCCAGCGTTTGGTGGCGTCTTTCATACGGCCCTGGAAGCGGCGCTCCTGCTCGTCATCGCTTACCGAAAACCAATACTTGAGCAGGATGATGCCCGAGCGCACCAGCATCCGCTCGAACTCGGGGCAGCTGTGCAGGAATTCCAGATACTCGCTTTCGCTGCAGAAACCCATCACGCGCTCAACGCCGGCGCGGTTGTACCAGCTGCGGTCGAATAGGACCATCTCGCCGGCAGCGGGCAAATGCGCCACATAGCGCTGGAAGTACCATTGCGTTTTTTCCCGCTCGGTGGGGGTGCCCAAGGCCACCACGCGGCAGACGCGCGGATTCAGACACTCGGTGATCCTCTTGATGGCTCCGCCTTTTCCGGCGGCATCCCGACCCTCGAAGAGGGCCACCAGTTTCAGGCGCTTATGGCGGATCCACTCTTGCAGTTTGACCAGCTCAATTTGCAACCGGCGCAACTCATCGTTGTAGACGTAGTTGTCGTTATTGCCCAACTTCAGTGGGGTGCGGCCCGAGCCGTTCGCCGGGGTCGCACCGTTTGTTTTTGCGGAGGCATTTTCCGAGTCCGAACCGTGTTTGTGTGCCATGGTCAACTCCAAGATCGCGAGGGCAGAGATGCCCCGATCCGGTTATCGGCATGACGGGTCAATTGCCTTAATCGACGGCTCCGCCGGAGCCGTTGGAACCGCCTGTCCGTCGACCTTCGGCAACTCTGGGGCTGACTCAGGGGCCGACTCACAAGTTTGGGGAACCGCCTTGCCTGCTGCTGCAGTTCCGTCCACGCCGACGCTTGAGTCCATGCTGGAAGTATCCGGACACGTGCCGGAGCAGGGACCCAGGCCGGTCGCCGAGTCATCCAGCGAAACGACTTCCGGCACCGCGAACAGCAGCCCCGGCGCGCCTGGTGAGGTGGCTGCCTGCGAACCCGCCGGCCAACTGAAGCGCAGTCCGGGCCAGTCACTCCCGGCCTTGCCGCCGTTGTTTGTCGACTGCGCCACAACGATCGCGGCCGCCGTCTCCATTTGCAGCTGCGCGCTCGAGGAGCCCGCGCTCACGGCGATGAACACATCGCACGGGCCCACGCTTCCGGCGGAGGGCGTGATCGAAGCGAGGCCGTCCTGAGCGCTCGTGACCTGCGCCTCGGACGATCCGAGAATAACGGGCATGCCGTTCTCGGGAACTCGTGCCAGCGTGGTCTGAAACGCGACGTTCACTCCCATCACCGGATTCGAGACGCTCGAGCCGTCGGTCACTCGCATCACCAGGGGTTGAAAAGCCTGCCCCGCCGGCACAACCTGCGACGATCCGCTCACCGTCTCCAGCGTCCACAGCGAAGGCGGGGTGGAGAACATGGTAAAGGTCTGGCACGGCGAATTGTTCTGGGCGACGCAAGCGCTCACCTGCACGTCGGCACTTTGATTCGTAATCTGTGCATTGACGGTGGCGAATCCCGAACTGTTGGTGGTTGCGCTGCTCGCGGAAAGCGACGCCGTTCCCTTGGTGACGGCGAAGTTGACGGCGACACTCACCTGCGGCACACCTAAGTCCAGAGCTTCGACCGTCAGCGGAACCGCGAGCGTCGCGCCTTGCCCAATCCACCGCGTCGGTGTCAGCGCAGCCAGATCGATCGCGGTCGAGGTTCCCACAACGGTGGCCTGTTGTGACTGCGGCGGCGAGTACACCGCTGGCGCCAGCGCGATTGTGATCGTGCTCGTTCCGGTCGCCGTGGGAGTCACTCCACTGGAAGATTCTCCAGCTTCATCGGCCAGCACGGAACAGGAAGAAGCTCCGCTGCACGCCGAGAACTGCAGGCCGTTGGTCGCGCTCCAGGCAATCGTNNGGGATTGGCGGCCGCCGAGCCCACTGGCGTGGCTGGCTCCGCACCTTGCAACAGAAGCAGCCGATCCGTGGCCAGAGCGCCATAGGTCAGCGCGCCAGTCATTTGGGAAAATGCGCCGCTTGCCGGATCGGTGACCAGGATCGTCGCGGTTCCGTCCTGCGCTGCGGCAGGCATGGCAGCCTGGATCTGGGTTGCCGAGGCAGACAGAGTGCTGCCGTTGTTCCCGGCTGCGCTCACCTGCAGTCCCGGTTTGAACCCGGTGCCGTTGAGAGTTGTGACGCCGCCAGCGAGACTGAGGCGCGCCGGTGTAACCGTATCCGAATAGAGCAGGCTGGCCTGGTAGAAATAATCCGGCCGGCCGTCGCCGCGGAAATCGGCCACTCCCACCCGGTACGTGTCCGCTGCCCCGAACTGTGCATCCAGACGAGTCATTCCCCAAGTCGTCGTGTTGAAGGCCGAGGGCGTGGATGCGGGCGCTGGATTGCCGCTCTGGTCGCTCAATTGCCAGATGCCGATGACGGGCTGTAGTTTGGTTTCCGCCGGCTGACCCGTTTCGTCGAGGGCGGTCACCGCGACCGATGCCGTCCGGTTCGCCTGGGCCGTGAACTCGAACCAATCGCTGCCGCCGTAGCCGGAGATCCACGACCCCCACGCACCGCCCGCCGGAAGCGCCGCCGGACTCGCATAGGTCGACCCGCTGCCGGGATGCGTTTGCGCGATCGCATCCTGCAACATGAGGATGTCCCGCTCGGCGTTTGACCCATTCGATACCGTGACCACAACCGGTGCGAACGAACCCGAGGGCGTCACCTGTGTCGGAGCGTACGGCTCGACGCCCATCGACCAGTTCGCATCCAGCGCCTCCACGGACAACTGGTACTGGGCAGTGGTTTGCCCGGCAGGGATCGTCAGTTGGCCGAGATCGAAAAGCCCTTCCACCGACGGATCATTGGAGCCCCACCGGTCATAGCGAAGGCCATTTGCGTCCAGGTATCCATCAATAATATTGCCCGCGTTGCCGTGAAACGCGAATCCCGATACGGAGGTCACAACATATTGCCGCGAGGGCTGGTTCGAGACCATCAGCCGGGCCACCACGTTCACGCCCTGCATCGGCTGCGCCGCATTCCCGGAAGCATCGGTGAAGTACAGGTTGCCGTAGATCCTGCCCGCCGGTGGCGGGTTCACGCTGCTTGGATAAAGCCGCGCGAGCGCGTTGCTGTCATCCATATTGGGGATGGCGGCGTTGGGATAGCAGACGCTAATGGGCACGCAGTTGATGGGGTCGGTGAAGTGCATCACCGGAAACCCCGCAAAATCGGCGCTGGTGGCAGCGGGGTGGTGCGTCAACACGTTCACGTTGGCCTGCGACCATCCCAAGCCCAATATACGCCCCAGGACGCGCACCAACCGGTATTGAACGTCGGGCAGTTGCGCGTTGGTAGCGGCGCAGGCTCCGTTGATCACCACCAACGCGTGCGCGATGTTCCCGCCCGCCGAGAAGTTATCGGGTCCGCCATAGACGGCGTTGGTGAAGCAATCGGCCAGGTCTCCAGCGCCCTGGCCCAGCAGCGTGTTGGTGACGGTTCCGTCGAAGTCGTAAACAATTCCGNNGTAATGTTGCTGCCGTTCACGTCCTCGGCGAGATGTCCGCCCTGCGCTGCGGTGAGGGCAACGCCGGAAATAGTGGTCCAGGCGCTGAAAGCGCCGGCAACCAAGGTGTCGGCCTGCGCGTTCGTGAGGATCGGACTCAAGTCCCCCTGGTCGGTGAAGTACTGCACCGCGCCATTCGCCCAGATCATGGGCTGGCCTTCGACCCCTGGGTTGTAGCCGGAGCCCGCGACAAAGGCCGGCCCTCCGGCACGGCTGGCAACCGCACTGCAAATCAGGAAAACCGTAGCCGCCAGAATTCGCCAGCGCATGTTCACTCCTCTTTACTTCGGGCGCTGCGGATGGCGCGCTCCAGTTGAACGACGCTGACGNNCGCCAGCGGCGGTCGCATGTGAGCGCGGAAACGACGCATCTCTCAGTTCTGTCGCTGCCGCGGCCTTCCGCTCGACCACGTTCTTTCCGTTCGCATCGAGAGCAATCTGACCCAGCGACCCGCCCACCGGGCTGGTTAAGCCCAAACGGCTCGGCGGATATAGAAAGATCAAAATGTGTTGGCCTTTGATCATTGGGCGCTGCATGGACGACGACCACACCCCCGTCCACTCGCGAATCGTGAGAACTTGTCCGCGCTCGACCCCGGCAATCGCCCGGTCCACGCGAAAACTCAACTGGACCGCCGGAATCGAAGCCGGAATCGCTCGATCGATGGTCGTAGCCGGCGGCGTGGAGCCAAGCACCGTGCCGGCGAAGATCATCCCGGCCCGGCGCGAAAGCTGTTTCCATTGCGAACCGAGAACGCGCTCGGCGATGACTTGATCCGATGGCTGCGCGAGGGCAAAATTTGCCCCCCAGAAGTTCGACAGACAAACGTTCGACAGACAAACCAGGGCGGCGATCCACCCGCGTCCAGGCGCACGCATAAAGAGTCTCTTTCTGGAGGGAACCGGACCGGGAGAGGTCCTGGGAGTGGAATCAGAGTAGCGCGTTACCGATCAAACAGATGTGCGGGCGGTCACGATGGTTTTGTGATGAATCGGCGGGCGGAGCACCGACCTTTCGGCGACGACCGGTTAAGGAAAAGCGTAGGTTGACCGCGGTCTCTGCAGAATCGCATCCGTGGTCAAATGGGGGAAAGCGATATATAAGAATAGTGGGGCATGACGTGCGACCTGCCGCCCCTGTTGCTCGGAGGCTCAACGATGGATGCCTACGCTCGCGATGACGTTGCTGGAGACAGGCGCGCCAATCCTCCTCAAAGAGCAGGCCGCGGGGAGGTGGAACGCTAGTGGACGTCTACCAGAGGTTGCCCCCGGAGGTCCTGAAGATCGTCCTGGTTTTGTTCTTGTCGTTCCTGATAGGACTGGAGCGCGAAGAACACAAGGTCGCAGTAGGCTCCTATTCCTTTGGTGGAGTGCGCACCTTCCCGCTGATTGGACTGATTGGCTATTCCATCGCCCTGCTTTCGGGCGCGCAATTGCTGCCGCTGACCGTCGGCTTTCTGGTAATCGCCGGATTCCTGCTTTTGTCGTACTGGCACAAGCTTTCCTCGGCTGAAGCCGGCGGGGTCACCTCGGAAATGTCCGGTCTCGCGACATTCCTGGTGGGAGCTCTGGTCTGCTACGGACATCTGTGGATTGCGACGACGCTAAGCGTGGCCAGCCTGTTATTACTCGATCTCAAGGCGGCTCTCGAGAAGCTCGCCGTTCGCATCCCTCCACAGGAAATTCTTACCTTCGCCAAGTTTCTCCTCTTAGCCGGAGTCATCCTTCCCGTGGTACCGAATGTGGAATTCAGCCGATTCCACATTAACCCTTTCAAGACTTGGCTCGTCGTGATTGCAGTCAGCACGATCTCGTACGGCAGTTACGTTCTGCAGCGACTAACGAAGCAGCGCGGCGGGGTCGTGCTGGCAGCGTTGCTGGGCGGGGCGTATTCCTCGACCGTCACTACGGTGGTGATAGCCCGCCGGGCGGCTCGTGAACCGCATCCCCACCTCTTCGCCGGGGGCATCTTGATCGCCTCCGGTGTGATGTACCTGCGGCTGGTCGCGCTTCTGGCGCTTTTCAACCGGCAACTTATGTCTTTGCTCGTCCTCCCATTTCTGGTGCTGGCCGCTCTGGCCGTCGGTGCAGGTTGGCTCTGGACACGCCGGCCCGATCCCAGCGCCCAGGCGGTGCAGCGGGAGTTCGAACCTAGGAATCCGCTCGAATTGCTGGCAGCTTTCCTCTTCGCCCTGTTGTTTCTCGCGATGCTGATCGCCACCCAACTGGCAGTTACCTATCTTGGAAAAGCGGGCGTGAATACTCTGGCCGCCATCATGGGTGTCACCGATGTGGATCCATTCATCATGGGAATGACTCAGGCAGCCGGGGCACTCACGCCTCTGAGAGTTGCGGCGGCCGCGGTTCTCATCGCCGCGGCGAGCAACAACCTGGTGAAAGGGATTTACGCCTACAGTCTAGGCGATAGAAAGACTGGGATTCAGGCCCTCGTGCTTCTCGCGGTTCTTGCGATGCTGGGTCTTGTCCCCTTAGCTTGGCTATGATCCCTGAATGTCATCCCAGAAAACTCGCAGGAAACTCGGGAGGGAACTCGGGGACAGACGGGACGTTTCCGATAAGCCTGCCGCGTTGACGGACGACAATGCGGCCGCCCAGCTCTTCGCGCTATCCAGCGCGACGGTTCGACCTTTTGTTCGCCTTCCGCTGGGCTTTCGCAGATTTCTTCATTGCTTTCCGCTGTTGCTTGGACAACTTCTTCAGCGCTTTTCTATGCTGCTTGGCCGCCTGCCGGGCCTGGTGCATGTTTTCGGTGGTAGTGGTGTTCTTAGCTTGAACCGGCATCGAGCACACAACACTCAAGGCGGCCAGCAGAAGGAACGTGGCAAGTCGTTTCATAACGTCTCCGAACGGAAGATCCTGCAGCGATCTTACACCGAGTCATACCCGGGTCGGCGCACTAGGAGGTTACTTCTGTAATTCGACCTCTCCGGCTAGGAAGATCCCACTCATTCCCACAGAACGCGAATGTGCACCCTCGGCGTCTCGTCCACCACGCCGAGGGCGAGACGCCCTCGGGACAGCCGGCAAGATGCCGGCGCTACGTTAGCCATCAAGCGGTCACGGTACTAGTGAATCGTCTTGGTCTTCCGCGACATGTAATCCATCAGCAGATATTGCCCGAGCGTGTACGGCGTCGTAAAGTACGCCTTGCCCCGGCACATTTCGGTCACCTTCTGGACAAACTGCACCAGCCCATAGTCCGACGCCAGCATGAAGGTATTGATCAGCACGCCCGCCCGTTTGCACTTCGAAACTTCCTCCAGCGTCTGGCTGACCACCAGCGGATCGAGCCCAAACGCATTCTTGTAAATGCGCCCGTCTTCCAGCGTAAGTGCTGAGGGCTTGCCATCGGTGATCATGACGATCTGCTTCATGTCTTTGCGCTGCCGCTGCAGGATGCGTTGCGCCATGCGCAATCCCTCGCGCGTGTTCGTGTAGTAAGGACCCACTTTCACTCGCGCCAGTTGCGAGAGCGGGACTTCTTCCGCGGAATCGTGAAACAGCACCAGCGACAGCGAGTCTCCCGGATACTGCGTCCGGATCAAATGCGACAACGCCATCGCAACTTTCTTCGCCGGAGTGAAGCGGTCTTCGCCATACAGGATCATCGAATGCGAGCAGTCGAGCATCAGCACCGTCGCGCACGACGATTGGTACTCGCACTGATGCACCTGCAAGTCGCGGTATTCGAGGTTCAGAGGAAGCCCGAGCCCTTCGCGCTGGATGGCCGAAGAAAGCGTCGCCGTGATGTCGAGGTTCAACGTGTCGCCAAACTCATACGGCTTCGAAGCGCCGCTGGCTTCGACGCCGGTGGCCATGTCGCGCGTGTCATGGCGTCCAAAACTCGACTTGCCCAGCGACCCCAGCAGATCGCGCAGCGCCTTGAATCCTAGAAAATCGAGGCTTTTGTCGGTGATCTCGAACTTCGCCTGCTGCGGTGCCTCGCCAACTTGTCCACCGACGCTCGATTGCTTCGAAGGATCATGTGGCTGATCGATCGAAATGTAATCTTCCTGCTGCATGCGCTCGATCAATTTCTCGATCAACTCCTCGAGTTCGCCCTCCATCTGCATCTGCTGGAGCCGGTCGCGCATTTCCTCGTCAAACATCTCGCCGTTGAGCAGCGCTTGTTCCAGCGCGCGCCGCAACTCGTCCAGCGTCTTCTCGCCATCGGGCAGTTCGTACCAGAAGTTGTCGTTGAATCCGCTTTGCAGAAAATAGTCCGAGAGCGCTCCGAGCAGGTCCTCCATGCTCATTTCGCCGGCGGGGTCGGGAACGTACTTCGTGTAGCGGATGCGTTTCATAACAGCTCTCAGCCGTCAGCCATTAGCCTTCAGCCAAACCACCTCAGTCGCCGCCAAATAGCGATTGCAGCCGCCCACCGTAAAGATGCCATCCCTCTCCGGCTCTTCCTGACGGCTGATGGCTGAC
>PKXK01000229.1 GCA_003132325.1 Acidobacteriaceae bacterium | reverse complement strand
TCCGACCACGGATGCCGGGGCGACTGGTCTCCATTCCCCTCAAAGGGCTCGTTGACAAATACGCATTTCGGCATCGACATGGAATTGTCGAGCTTCGAGATAACCAAGTCTTTCCCGGGCGCCGATGAGTCGTATCCACGCGCCGCGGCAAAATCCCAGGGGGGCAGGTGCGAAATCGCGGTAGCCGCGGGATCGAGGAGAAGCCGATTGAAATTGAAACGATGTCCTGCGCTGGGTTGGTAAGGGCCATCTACGCGGTAAGCGTAGAGTTGACCGGGACGGATCCCCTCCACCCAAACATGCCATACGTCGCCCGTGCGATTGCGCGCTGAATCCAGATCGATTGCCCGGGCGGGCGCTGCGTCTTCGGGATGGTCAAACAACTCCAGTTGAACGCGGGTGGCGTAGCGGCTGAAAATGGCGAAATTAACCCCTCCTCCCCTTTCCTGAGTTCCCAAAGGCAGAGGAGATCCCGCCCGAACGTCAGCGTGCTCGGCGATCTCCGCGATGTAATCGTGCAACTCGCGTTGCGGCGTTTTCATCATCGTTGCCATAGGATTCGAGCGTCTTCCAGTGGGACCGCAACGCCGTCGCATTGCGGCGTCACTCGCGCCGTGTATTCTCCCGCTGGACGCGCAGCGGGTACCGTCGCGTGGTAGACGCAGCCGTCGGGTGCGCCAGGAAGCAGTCGCGCCCACTTCATTTCCTGCCGTACGGGATCGCCGCCGTTGATTGCGTCCGCATAAAGCTCAACTCGCACCGCATTTTTGCCGAGATCGTTCAGGAAGATCTCGACTTCAAACACGTGGTGGTCGGCGTTGGTTTCGACATGCAAGTCTCCGAAACGCAACGAGCCCCACTCCCGATCCACCGCATGCTGCCAATCGACCACTTGCCTCCCTGCGGCACCTTTGTTCGCCGCGCGGTCACGGTAGGCGGCTGCAGCCGGAAGGTAATGTTGCTCGGTGTATTCGCGCACCGCGCGGTCGGCGGAAAAGCGCGGTGTCAGTCGCGCCATGCTTTCCCGCATCCGCTTNNCCCACTTCAGGTGTGTAGGCTTCCGCCCACCAGCCATCCAACTCCGAGAGATTGATGCCTCCATTGACGAGCACTTTCATCCCGCTCGTCCCGCAAGCCTCCCAGGGCCGGCGTGGTGTGTTGATCCAGACATCCACCCCCTGCACCAGGTTCTCGGTCAGAAGCATGTCGTAATCGCTGAGGAACATCACATGGGGGCGTGTCTCGGGCTGGCGGATGAAATTTATCCATTCATGGATCAAGGCTTGCCCCGCTCGATCCTCCGGATGGGCCTTGCCAGCGATGATGAGTTGCACCGGNNCCCAGTGTCAATGCGTTGGGATCAAAGAGATGCTTCGCACCGTCGACCGCCTCGGCCGAAGCGCCTGAGGCAGCCAGCCGCCGGGATAGTCGCCCGCGCGCGTATTCAACAAGAGACTTGCTCGCGGCGGTGCGGAATTTCCAGAGCGTGCTGTCGGAGGCGCGGCGAATGTCCTGCTCCAGGTTTTCCGTCATGCCCAACCAACGCCCCTTGCCACATGCTCCTGTCCACAAATCGTCGGCCGGAGCCGAGTCCCAGGTTGGCATATGGACTCCGTTGGTCACGTGTCCAATCGGGACTTCTTCCTCCGGCCAGCGCGGAAACAGGGGCAGAAAGATGTGCCGGCTCACCTTCCCGTGCAAGCGACTCACGCCATTCACCGCCCCGCTCCCGCGGACCGCCAGATAGGCCATGTTGAAACTTTCCGACGAGTCGTTCCGGTTCTGGCGGCCCAGGGCCAGCAAATCGTGGATCGTTATACCGAGCTTCTGCTCGGCATAACCACCGAGGTATTGTTCGATGAGCGCCGGAGCGAAACGGTCAAAGCCCGCCGCCACTGCCGTATGGGTGGTGAAGAGATTCCCCGCTCGCGTGACGGCCAGCGCGACTTCGAAGGGCTGCGCGGTCTCTTGCATGAAACTGCGGGCGCGTTCCAACACGGCGAACGCCGCATGCCCTTCATTCAGGTGACAGACCTCCGGTTGGACCCCGAGGGCGCGGAGCAACCGCCATCCGCCGATTCCGAGGAGCAGTTCCTGTTTGAGGCGCAACTCCGGTCCGCCCCCATAGAGCTCGCTGGTAATCCCTCGATGAGCGGGAAAGTTCGCCGCGTCATTGCTGTCCAGCAGGTAAAGCTTCACTCTGCCGACCTGGACCTGCCAGCCACGCAGCCAGACCGAGTATCCAGGCAACGCGATTTCCAACCGCAACCACTCTCCGTTTGGTTGGCGCAACGGCGTGATCGGCAACTGTCCGGGATCGTTGTACGGGTAAAGAGCCTGTTGCTCTCCGTTCTTGTCGATCANNAGCAGTCCGACGCCGACCACTGGCACACCCAGATCGCTGGCGGCTTTGAGCTGATCACCGGCCACATTACCAAGTCCACCCGAGTAGATAGGCAAAGCTTCGCTCAACATAAATTCCATGCTGAAATATGCGACGCAGGTCAAGGGGGCTTGCGGATGCTCTTCCTGAAACCACGCCGGCCTCTTCGCCGCCTGCCGCTTGGATCGCAGCAGGTCATCAACGTTCTTACGGAAGGCAGGATCGGCTAGCACGCGCTCGATCTGGTCGCGCGCGACCGTCTGCAGGACGACCCAGGGGTTATGCGTGAGCTCCCAGAGTATGGGATCAAGCTGGCGCCACACTTCGTCGGTGGCATGATTCCACGACCAATGCATATCCAAGGCGAGTTCCGCCAGGGAATCGAATCCTGCAATTTCGGTGGGTAGGAGGTTGTAGATCGGGTGGCTGACGCGGGTTTGGTCGCTCATGATTTCTCTCTGCCGGTGGCACTTGCGCTAAGTCGATCCGAATGAAACGACCAGTGTCATGCGGTACTTTGGCCGTGACCGAGCCAAGAAGCAGGCGACGAAGCTAACCGATAGCTATGCGTCACTTATGTCAATTCTCGTAAATCCCTCGACAGACTGAACAACGAAGAAAATCCCTCATACCAGGGAGACAGAATAAGAAGCGAGACGGTGCTGTCTGGCCCTGACTTCCCAGCACGCTTGTCTTTCGTGAAAGATCTA
>PKXK01000108.1 GCA_003132325.1 Acidobacteriaceae bacterium | reverse complement strand
GTATTCTTCGGATCGATCCACAGCCCGTGATTGTCGCCGTGCGGAACCTTGATCTTATTGAAGTTGCGCCCCCCGTCGGTGGATTTGAAAAACTCCACATCCAACACGTAGAGCGTATTGGCGTCCTGCGGATCGGCGATGATGTGCATGTAGTACCACGGGCGCTGCCATAGTCCGTGGCTGCCGTTGACCAGATCCCAGGTGTCTCCGCCATCATCGGAGCGGTAGAGCCCGCCTTCCTTGGCTTCGATCAGCGCATACACGCGCTCGGAGTTCGCCCCGACCGCCAGCCCGATGCGCCCGTAGGGGCCTTTCGGAAGCCCGTGCTCCTCGAGTCGTTTCCAGGTCGTGCCGCCATCGGTCGAGCGATACACGCCGCTGCCCGGGCCGCCGCTGGAGAGCGACCATGGAGTGCGCCGAGTCTCCCACAGCGAGGCAAATAAGACGTTCGGGTTCTGCGGGTCGAACGCCACATCGATCGCTCCCGTGTTCTCGTCTTTGTAGAGAACCTTGTCCCAGGTCTTGCCGCCATCGGTGGAACGGAAAACACCCCGTTCCGTGTTGGGACCAAAGGGATGACCGAGCGCGGCGACAAAGACAATATCCGCATTGCGCGGATTCACGATCACTCTGCCAATCGCGCGCGAATCCTTCAGGCCAACGCTCTTCCAGGACTTACCAGCGTCCAGCGATTTCCACACGCCGTCGCCCTGCGAGATGTTTCCGCGAATGCAAGCTTCACCGGTCCCCACGTAGACGATATTGGGATCGGACACCGCAACCGCGATACTGCCGATCGAAGGCGCTCCATCCTTGTCAAAAATAGCGGACCAGGTATTCGCGCCGTCGGTCGATTTCCACACGCCGCCACCGGTCGAGCCGAAATAGTAGGTGGTCGGATCGCCGGGAATTCCGGCTGCCGTAAGCGAGCGGCCGCCGCGAAACGGGCCGATCGAACGGTACTTCATTCCCCGGAACAGCGGGTCGCCTTCCTTTTTGTCGTCTTTGTCGCCGGCCGCCGATGGCGCGGATGCGGCGGGCGCGCTCTTTTGCGCGGCATCCAGCTTGCGATTCCGCTGTTTTGGCTGGGAGAAAGTTAGCGTCGTAAGGAACAAGACGAACAAGGCAAGCATGGCGCCGCGCACACGCAGTTTTTGGATCACGAAACGGATCATGAATTCATGGGCCCCGAGAAAAGAATTTGCTTTCGTTTCATGGTAATGCCAGAAGCGCGAAACGTACAAACCAGAACTTCGCCACGGGGACCGCAGTACCCAGTTGGCAGTACTCAGTTGCCAGTTAAGGCAGGGGGGCTGGGTACTGGCAACTTGTTTCCAACCACGTACCCGCATAGTCAACACAGCGAAGCGCGAAACGTTGCTTGATTTCGGCCTTCGCCGCCTAGAATGTTTCAAACATTTCTCCACATTCTTGTTTGAAACGGAACGGGCTCAGAATGCAGCAGCAGTTCACGTCCAACGAAGTGATCGCCCTGACCGGAATCACCGCCCGTCAGCTGCAATGGTGGGACGAACGGGGCATCGTCGCGCCCAGCCGCCAGGGACACCGCCGTATCTATACCTGGGATGAACTCGTCACCGTGGCGGTGATCTGCCAGCTTCGCCGGCGAGGCTTCTCCCTGCAGCGCATGCGCAAGGTGATTGGGTTCCTGCAACAGGAATTCGGCACCAGCCTTGCCGCTACGGTCGGCGCGTCTTCCGAGTATCACCTTCTGACCGAGGGTACTCATCTGTATCTGCGCACCTCGGCACGGCAGGTCGTCGACCTGCTAAAAAACGCGCGCCAGCCGATGTTCGATATTTGCCTGAGCGACGAAGTTCGCCGGGTTCGAGCGGAAATTCAATCGCGCAAGAAAGCTGCGGCTTCGGAACGGGTTCGGCCTTTGCGCCGAGCACGAAGAGCATGACTCAGTGAGCGTAAGAAGAGCGTGAACGGAGGGCGGGGAGGCACATGATGATCGGTGAATTGAGCATTATCAACGAGTGGATTCCCGAGCAGATGGAACCCGGCACCGTGTTCGTGTTGGAAAATGCAGGGGAGGTGGGAGAGAAAGAAGATCCCTATTGGGCGGTGCTCTCCTGCCCTTCGTGCGGCACGCTGGGCTTGATTACGCGCAAACAGATGGCTGGACTGCTGCCCACAATCTGCGGCTCCGCCATTTGCTCCGCGCAATTCTTCATTAAGAACGAAGAGATCACACCGCGGAAGCCGTTCTAGGCTGTAGAGCCGCGTCTTGCCGCGTCTCAGGTGCTGCCACGCCGCCACCCAGCCCCTAAAGGGGCATCTGATTTCGAAGTATTTTCGGCATCGCTGAAGCGATGCCCTGATACGAATCTCCGGTTTTCAGCGGGTGAGCAATAGAGCCCTTCCAAGGTCTGCGGAAATCAGACGCCTTTCAGCCTCCTGAGACGCGGCAAGCCGCGTCTCTACAATGAATTCTTCGGAATCGCAAACTTCACTGGCACCTGCTCGACAATCTCGATGTCAAATCCTTCCAGCGCGGCCACTCTTCGCGGGTGATTGGTCAACAATCGAATGCGCTTCAGGTTCAGATCGGAAAGGATCTGCGCTCCCAGCCCAATCTCGCGTTGAATCTTGCGCTCGCTTTCGGGCAGCGACGGCAGGCGGCGCTCGCGGTGAAACGTTAGAAACGACTGCTCCCCGATCTTTTCCGCCGTGAATCCTTTGGACGTTTGGTGCAGGTAGATCAATGCGCCCCGATTCTCCGCGGCGATGATCCGCAGCGAAGTCTCGAGTGTCTGATGGCAGTCGCACCCGGTGGCGCCGAACACGTCGCCCAGCAGGCAATGCGCGTGCATGCGGACCAGGACCGGCTCGGACGAATCGCTAATGTCTCCGCGAATCAGCGCCATGTGCGATCCGCCGCCGTCCACTTCGCTCTCGTAGGCGATCAGGCGAAATTGCCCGTGCTTGGTTTCGACCATCGCCTCGCCCACACGATGCACGTAGCGCTCATGCTGCATGCGGTAGCGGATTAACTCCGCCACCGTCAGCATTTTCATTTCGTGCTGGCGGCAAAACTCGGTCAGGTCCGGCACGCGCGCCATGGTGCCGTCGTCTTTCATGATTTCGCAGATGATCCCCGCCGGGACCATGCCGGCTAGCCGCGCCAAATCCACCGAAGCTTCGGTCTGCCCCGCCCGCACCAGCACTCCGCCCTTGCGTGCCCGTAGCGGGAAGACGTGCCCCGGCCGCGCCAAATCCGATGGCCGCGTCGCCGGATCGATTGCCGTCCGGATGGTATAGGAGCGGTCATAGGCCGAAATTCCCGTGGTCACGCCGTCGCGAGCGTCAATCGCCTCGCAAAAAGCAGTCCCGTACTGCGAGGTATTCTCGCTGGTCATGGGACCAATGCGCAGGTGGTCGAGTCGCTCCTCGGTCATGGCCAGGCAGACCAGGCCGCGTCCGTGCTTGGCCATGAAGTTGATGGCTTCGGGAGTAACCTTCTCGGCCGCGAGCGTGAGATCGCCTTCGTTCTCGCGATCCTCGTCGTCGATGACGACGATCATTCGCCCCGCGCGGATCTCTTCGATCGCGGTGGGAACATCGGTAAAGGGTGAAGGAGGAGTCATAGACCGCCACTTCCCTCAGGGGCTAAAGCCCAATCAAAATGGGTCGGTTACCGCAGCGCTGAAGCGCTGCGCCACCCAAAAGCAAGTCTAGGCGGCGTCTACATCGCGCCGGTTCGACGACGCCAGGCTGGTCTCGTTCTCCATGCCATTTTCAGCAACGCCGAACAAATTCTTCAACGCCCGCGTCATCGCCCGCACCACCCATCGTATTGCGACTACGATCGCGGCCAGAAAAGCGGCAACGATGAGGGCTGCCGCAATCGGGTGCCGCGTAGCAAGCCAGGTCAGGAACACGGCGAGCGTGTCTTCTCCAGCGCTCAGCGCGATGTTTGAAACCGGTTCGGGCAACGGAGTTACGGCCACCCGCGCCGCCGTCTTGCCGCCGTGGGCCGCCAAGGCGATTGCCCCGCCCGCCAGCGCCGCCAGTAACTGTTTTTCCGGCGAAAGCTGGGACGTCGCGCCGTAGGCGATCAAGGCCGCTACGGGAACTCGAACGAAAGTATGCAGGGTATTCCAGAACAAGTCGAACGCCGGGATTTTGTCGGCGAAGAACTCAACCGCAAACAGCGTTCCAGACGCCGCAATGACCCACCAACTGGATAACAGGTGCAGCCCGGAAGGCAAAGCAAGCACGCCCGCATGGGCCAGCAGTCCGAGTGTGGCCACCGTGGCATACACGTTAAGTCCGGCCGCGAAGCTGACCGCCACGATCAGGCCCACGAGTTCGGAACCAGCGAGGCCGTAGCCGCTAAACTTCATGCCAGCCAGCATATCCGCGCTCGGCCTCCCCGCCAATAGTTCTGAAAATGGAAAAGGCCGCCTTCAGGCGGCCCTCCCAGCAATTCCATTCCCCGAGCTTACAGGGTGGATTCGATTTCAAAGCCCCAAGCTTCGAGCAACGGCTCGGGGATGTATTTGGAATTCTTGTTCCGGCGGGCCCATTCCCGCAGCCGTGTCGAGCGCAAGTACTGGTCGGGAGAGAGCTTGTACTCGTGCACAACCTGCTCGAATTCCGTGATGGTGGGCGTCACCGGCCCGATGGGCTCAGGCTTGCCCCAGTTGGGATTTCCGCGTCGCTTAGCCATGAAAAATATTCCCTCTGTCTCTATTCGTTTGATTCCGAGTAGTTTGATTCCAAAAATCGCCCCGGGGATTCACCGGCAAAGAGCAAATTAATCCGCGGATTCGAACCCCCTGGTTACCATTTGGAAGCTATTGATAATAATAGGTTCTTCTATGTAAGTCAATAGAAAAATTGACCCATCTCCCGAAAATTTACTATCCCCTTTGTGAACAGCCACTTGCAGTTAGCGCCCAGAAGAACCCATGTCCGGTATATCGACCGTGTACGAAACCTTCAGGAGGACCGCGGAAAAAGTCGAAGTCGCTGATTTTGAAGAACTTACGGTATTGCTGAAGCGATTCCTTGATCCGGACACCGATTTCGGCAGCCGACTAGTGAACAGCGAACTTCCAGCCGATAGCACCAGGAAGAGGACCAAGCATCATCTGGGAGAGGGTTGTTGCCCTAAGCACGATAGTGACGGGAGTAACCGGAAGACCGGGCCATGGCGTTGACCACGGAATCTCATAGACTTAGAGTACGAGTGGGGAGTGTTCCGATGGAACCAGTTGGGGACTGGCGATCTCTGCCTGGACCAGGCACCCGCGAAGACGGCTTCCCCAGGTTTTCACCACGATCTGCCACGGAAAAGCCGGGAAGTGCGCAAGAACCGATCTGAAAAGTGATTCCAGTATGGGCTTGAAGTCTCTACTACTGAGTTCCGACGAAAAAACGGTGCGCGTCCTGCGCCGGGTCCTCAGCGACCTGGAAATTGACGTCGAACACTGCACCGCCGTGGACGAGGCGATTCGTCGCATCACCCGCCAGCGCTTCGAAGCCATCATCGCCGATGGAGCGAATGTGGAGGATGCGGGCAGCCTGTTGCGAGGGGCCAGAGCCGCTCCCGTCAACAAGCGCGCGCTCACGGTCGTCTTGGTGCAAGCTCCCGTTGGACTCAAGGGCGGCTTCGAATTGGGCGCCCATTTTGTGCTCCATAAACCTCTTGCGGTCGAGCGCGCCAAAGCCAACTTTCGCGCGGTTCGAGCCATGATGAAGCGGGAACGGCGGTTGCAGTTGCGGGTCCCAGTGCAGATTCCAGTCGAGTGTTTCGGATGGGGCTCGCGCCGCTACCGAGCCGAGACCCTCGACCTCTGCGAAGGCGGCATGGCGATCCAGTTTGCCGAACGCGTCGCGAAAGAGAACTCGCTCCGCTTCTCGTTCAAATTGCCGGGCATGACGGCGCAAGGCATGGGCCACATTGTCGAAATCCATGGTGAGCTGGCCTGGGAAGGCGACGGTGCCCGGGCCGGTGTCCGCTTCACCAACGCCACCGACGAGCAGCGCAACGCCCTTCGCCAGTGGTTAAACACCCAGCTTCCCGAGCCCGAGCAGGACGACCCACCCGTGAACTGCCGGCTCACCGACCTGAGTCTCGGCGGCTGCTATCTCGCGACCAACTCACCCTTCCCCAGGCGCACGCGGGTCATCCTTAAGATCAAGACCACCGACTTCGAAATCCGCGCCGGGGGCCTGGTGCTGGTAGCGCATCCGGAATTCGGAATGGGAGTAGAGTTCCTCCGGTCCACGGCCGAGCAACGCGATCAGGTTCTCCGCATGATCACGACTCTGCGCGCCAACGGAGACCAATCTCCCCAGCTTCAGGTGGAACCCGACGGATTGGAAACAGCCTCGTCCGACAACAGCGTGGCGATGTTCCAGTCTTACGAAAGCGGAAGCTCCAGCGCCGAAGACGCACTCCTAGATCTATTCCGGCAAAAGTTTGAGACGCCGGTCGACGCCTTCCTGGAGCAGATGCGGGCGCAGCGTCACGCGATCGAGTCGCAGGCCGCGAAAGCGTCGTCCTAGATTTCGTTCCGCTTTCTCCCTTAACTCTTACCCTTCCCTTTTACCCTTCGGGAATAAACTCGCTCACCGTCCCACGCTGCAGCAAATACGCTCCCGGTCCCTGCTGTCCGCGAATCGAACGGCAGAACTCGGCCACGAAGAATCCCGCTTTCATGGCCTCGCGGAACGCCCACCGCGTCGCGTCGCGCCACTCGCGCGCCAGTCCCATGTCGGCGCGCTCGATCTCCAGAATGTCGCCCGGAATTTCAATGCTCACTCGCTGCCGGGCCAGCGACTCGGCCAGATCGGCCCGCCCCGGTTTCCCGCTGGGATCGAAGCGCACCAGCGGAGCCAGCAGTCGCAGGGCATCGAGCGTTTCCGCGCGCGCGTCTTTACCCGCCAACCGGCCCGCCAGCCGATCCCGTACCCGCCGCGAATTCAGTATCCACCGCACCCACAGCCGGTCGGTTCCGTTCCGATGCAGGATGCTGGAAGTTTCCGGCCCGTAAAAATCCACCTTATAAGTATCGGAAACCACGCCCAGCTTGGAAAGGTTGAAGTGGGCGTTCCGGCTTTGCAACGGATCGAAGGTCCACGTCATCTCGTGAACGCCCATGGCCATGGCCCGCTCGCGCTGCGCCTGCTTCAGCCGCGAGCCCAAATCGAGATGCCGATAAGCATCGAGCACCGCCAGCATGTGCGAGTGGATCGTCGTCTGCCCGTGCTCGCGGCCGAGAAATCCGAAGGCGAAGCCGACGAGTTTCTCCTTGTCGAAAGCCCCGACGAAAATGTTGCCCGCAGCCTTGCAGGCAATCGCCAGCGTCAGGGGCAAAGTGTCATCGTCCGCCATCCCCCAGACTTCTTTCTCCACCGCTTTCAGCTGGCTGAGGTCGTCGATGCTCTTGAGGTCGCGGATTACAATCTGTTGCGCAGCGCCGCGAGACATCACGGTTGGCCCTTCGCGCGCTTTGAGTTCGGTTCCCAGGGCATGGCAATCTTCGCGCAGAAGTCCCAGCGGAAGTCCGGCGCTAAAGCGAAACCATCGTGTACAGCACTGGTTGTATCGTTGTCAACAGCAATCGAAGACAAGCTCGCGCCTGGAGAAAAGCACCGAGTCAGTAGAGGAGGTTAGAGGTTAGAGGTCATGTCAAGAGCGGCACACCTCGCAATCTGACCTCTAACCTCTGACCTCCTGGTAGGGTTCGCCTTTGTGGTGACGACTGACCTCGATGGTCACTTTTCGATCAAGCCGTTTCAGAAAATCGAGCAGTTTGTCGGTCGTGAAACGGCTAAAATGCCCATTCATCAGGTGCGACACGTCGGGCTGCGCAATGCCCAGAACATCGGCAATTTCGCGTTGTTTCAACTTTTCGTCTTTCAGAATTCGAAAAACATGGAACCCGATCTGCGCGCGCGCCAAAAGCCGATCGGCGTCTTTCAGCCCCAGATCGGCAAAGACGTTCCCAGACCCCTCTTCAAACTCAATTGGTTTTCGTCTTTTCGTGTTCACGCCCCAACTCCTGTCCTTCGGTATATCGCTTCTTGATCAGGTCCACGTCCCGCTTCGGGGTTGCAATGCCTTTCTTCGATTTCTTCTGAAAAGCGTGCAAAACATAAATCCGCGTGCCGATCTGTACGGCCAGAACGACACGGTAGGCGTCCGACGCATATCGCAACGCAATCTCAAGAACGCCGCTGCCGACACCCTTGAAAGGTTTGGCGTCCTTCGGCATACCACCAAACTGGATGAGTTGCAGCTCATCGCCCAGCAGTTTCTGTGCGCCATCTGGAAAGTCACGAAGTTTCTCTTCCGAGTTTCCCAGCCAGACCACGGGCCGCAGCACCGGAGGTTTAGGCCTGTCCAAACCGCACCTCGTCAAGATATAGTAGTTTTACTATAATGTCAAATCCGACCCCGCATCCGAAGTCGATTGTACGGGCGCCGCCTGTTCCCCGGATCTTACCCACCATGCTACCCTCGAATCCGGAGCCGACTACTGCCGTGAAACCGATTACCAAGCTTCTGCTTTTGACCGCCCTGATCGTGCTGGGGAACTCCCTGCTTTCGGCCGCCGATCGCGGCGTCCTGGTGCGCGAAGCCGTCATCTACCTGTCTCCCGACACGAGTTCCAGCAAGCTCGGCCAAGCCGAACGCGGACGGGAATTGGTTCTCCTCGACAAGAGCCGCAACTGGCTGCATGTTGAAGCCATGCTCGGCTTCGCGCAAACTCCCGACCCCGCCTTTGTCGAAGACGAAGACGTCGAGGGCAAGACCATCAGCGGATGGGTTCTTGATACCGGCGTGGTCTGGGCGTCGACTCCCAACGGCGACCGCATCCTGTTCGGCGCCGCCGTCGATTCTGAAGACGAAGCTGGCCGCCGCCGCGGACGCCGCGGCGCAGCCCAGGACGCCTTGCGCCTCTATCACCGCGTCTACGATTTGTTTCCGAACTCTCCCCTGGCCGGAGAAGCCCTCTACCGCGCCGCCGATATCAAATGGCAGATCGACAAAGCAGATATGCAATCCAGGCCCTCCGCCCGCGAGAAAGAAAACTACCTTCGCTCCGGAATCGACGAGGAGTCCATGAAACAGGTGATCAAGAAATTCCCCAACACCAAGTGGGCCCAACTCGCCGCCTTCCACCTGATCGACAACAAACTCTGCGGCGATTGGCAGGGGTCTTCCAAGTGTCCTGACAAGGAAGCCGACATTTACGAAAAATATGTAAAAGAACACCCCGAATCTCCCGCCGCTCCCGAAGCGATGTACAACGCCGCTTCTCGCCGGGCCGCCCTGATCGAGATTTATAAGGTGGAAGAACAACCCAAGAAGTCCGAGCAGTCCAAAAGCTCGGCCATCGCGCTCGCCCAGCAGTTAATTTCCAAGTATCCGCAAAGCGACTGGTCGTCGCGCGGACAAACTTTGCTGTTCCTCCTGCAGCAAGGAGTACCGACCTACGGAAACGCTGTGCAGTAGGATATCGGCGCGGTCACTCTAGACCTCAAATGCCATCTGCCATCCGATAACTTGCGGCGGTTTTTGATTTCATCACATTTTTTCAGTTCAATCGTCACAGACAGCCGCAAGCGATCTGTGATACGCTCCGCGCGTTCATTGTGAATGGCGCTAGGATTTCGGTTTTCGAGCACATATCAATAATGAGATAGGACTGGTGGATGAGATGAAACCGGTCGACTTCAAGCCTGTGAGCCACAAAATTCGCTTGGTTACACATTCATGACAACCGCGGGTGTCGAGGAGGGCGTGCTAATGCCAGCAAATTCCAGGTCCGCTCGAGTTCTTGCGATCTCAGTTCTATGTTTTTTCGTCGTCGTCCTAGCCCGAGGCCAGGCTCGCGCGCAGGTCACGGATAAGAGCGGCCCATCAGCTAACGGTCAATCGGCCAGCGCGCCCGTGGCCAACGCGCCCTCATCCGAAGCCTCCAAGTACGTAGGAGCGGAGACCTGCAAGACCTGTCACGAGGACGTTTATAACGCTTGGGAGAAAACGCCGCACTGGAAGACCACACTAAATAAGGAGGGCGGCCCCGCGCATCAAGGTTGCGAGGGCTGCCATGGTCCCGGGGCGGACCACGTGGCTGGTGGCGGAGACAAAACCAAGATATTTACGTTCAAGGACGCGTCGCGGGAGGAGACCAGCGCTCGGTGCCTGACTTGCCACGGCGACGGCCACGAGCAGTCGCATTTTGCCGAATCCGCCCACTCCAGCAGCGATGTTGGATGTCTCGACTGCCACTCCCCCCATCACGCCAAAGAAAAAGAGCACCTGCTCGTCCAGAACCAGCCCCAGTTGTGCTACGGATGCCATACCTCGGCCAAAGCGGATTTTGCCAAACCCTATCACCACCGCGTCAACGAGGGTCTGGTGCAATGCATTGACTGCCACAACCCTCATGGCACCGCGACCATCCGTCAGGTGCGGGCCCTGCCGAGCGGGGATGCGATTTGCTACAAGTGTCATGCCGACAAGCAGGGGCCTTTCGTTTACGAGCATGTGCCGGTGAAGACCGAGGGCTGCACCGCTTGCCATACGCCCCACGGTTCCACCAATCCTCGGCTCCTCAAAGTGATGCCGGTGAACATGCTCTGTCTGCAGTGCCATACCTTCCCGACTCAAGGACCAATCGGGCCGGCGCACAACCAATCGGCGAAGTACCAGGCCTGCACCATGTGTCATAACCAGATTCATGGCTCCAACTTCAGTAGTGTCTTTTTCAAGTGAGGGGGAACCGATGCCGTCGCTAAGAATACTCCTGCTTCTCGCCGCTCTGATTGCGGTCTCATTGGTTTCGTCGCCAACTTTTCTCATGGCTCAATCTTCCGGTTCGGCACAGAATCCGTCCGGGGAACCCAATGGCGTTTCGAGCGGCGGTTATCTGATTCACTCCTCGGGTGAGCTCGGCTACCGGTCTACCGACATAAGCGGCAGTGGCAACATGTACGACACTTTGGTCAATCTGCAGCAAGGTCCGCGTTTCCTCGACGAGACGCTTTCGATGCAATCGCAGGCTCACCAGGGCTTACTGTTCGACAATCTTTACCTCAACAGCTTTGGCTGGGGAGGCGACCCGAACAACGCCCTGCGGCTGCGGGCCGATAAGGACAAGTGGTACAACCTCCAAGGCAGTTTCCGTCGCGATCAGAATTTCTCCGACTTCGACTTGCTGGCGAATCCCTTGAATCCATCAACCTCTACTCCGACGATTCAGGCACAGAACTCGCCCCATCTTTTTGATACGGTGCGACGCATGAGCGACTTCGACCTCACCCTGCTGCCGCAGTCGCGGGTGAGCTTTCGCCTGGGGTTTTCGCACAACAATATGACCGGGCCTTCGTACAGCAGTATCCACGAGGGTACGGATGCTCTGCTCCTCCAGAACTGGAACACAACCATGACCTCCTACCGTTTTGGTGTGGACTGGAAGGCGGCTCCGCGAACGGTTATCAGTTACGACCAATTCCTCAATTACTACAAGGGAGACACGGACTACCAACTGGCATCGTTCGCGCCGGCGCTCTTGTCCACCGGAGTTCCGGTGGAGTTGGGGTTGCCCATCGACACTGTGAACAAGGAACCCTGTGCCGGAGCGCCAGCCGGAACCCCTCTGACTGTCGGCGGCGTCCTGACCAACAACAACTGCAGCGCCTACTTCAGCTATTCGCGGAACCAGCGGATTCGTACCTCCTCGCCCACGGAGCGGCTCAGCATGCGCAGCAATAACATCCAGCGGTTGGACTTGGTCGCTTCGTTTTCCTACAGTTCCGCCGACATGAGCACGCCCTTGGACGAGAATTTCGCTGGCCTAATCACACGCACCCACACCCTCGCTTTCAACGGCACTGGCACAGCCAGCGCAAAACGAATCTCCGACGTGCTCGATGCCGAGGCCACGCTCCATCTGACCCAACATCTGCGCCTGATCCAGAAATTTTATTTTTGGGCCTACCGCATTCCTCAGAATGGTAATCTCACCGAGACCGACAACGACTGCACGGTGCCAGCTACCTGCACCTTGCTGACTTCGCTTAGCGCGACCACGCCGACAACGACACCCACCATCGCCCTATCGTCCTTCAACCAGACCTGGAAGAGAAGTCAAACCGAACTGGCCTGGGACATTTCGAAAAAGGCCGGGGCCCGCATCGGTTACCGCTATGGCGAACGGTCGTTCAACCACTTCAACGATTATCTGCCCGGAGACCTGGACCATTTCGTGGGCCTGGAGAAAACGGCGCTCCTCGGGCTCTGGGCACGGCCCACGCATGCCTTGCGGTTGAATTTCGATCTGGAGCACGCGAACTACAACAGCGTGTTCGTCCGCATGTCGCCACGCAAGGAAGCGCGCTACCGGTTCCAGACGACCTACACACCGCGCCCGTGGGCGGTCTTGGGCGGTTCCATCAATATTCTGCAAGATTCCAACGCCGACGCACAGACCCAGTACGTGGGCCACAACCAAAACTACGGGTTCACCGCCTCGCTCGCGCCGCGCGAACGCTTCGGGCTGGATTTGGCGTACAACTTCAACAGCGTGATCCAGAATGCCCTGATCTGCTTCAACGACACGCCACCAGTCGGGGTAACCCTTCCCTTCGTGACCGGCGCCAATAACAATAACTGTGCAGGGAACGATACGGCCAATAACCTGATGGCCAACTCGTACTACACCAACCACACTAATTTCGGAATGGCCGCAATCAGGTTCAAGCCCGAAAAGCGCGTGACGGCCAACGTCGGCTACAGCATCACCAGCGTGGACGGCAGCGTACCGCAGTTCAACATCCTGCAGCCTCTCGGCTCCTTGCAATACAAGTACCAGCAGCCGGTGGCCAACCTGAGCGTGGATTTGGGCCATAGGCTCGCCTACAACATGGGCTGGAATTATTACCAGTACGCCGAGGGTTCGTTTGTCGGCCCCACGGCGCCACGCTATTTTCACGCGAACTCGGTGACCGAGTCCCTGCGTTACACCTTCTGATGGATTTCCGCTTGTGTGGGATCCGGAAGTAAGCGCCCGTCCCTACACGAGCAGTCAGGTATGAATCGCAGGCGCTTCTCCCAGTCTTCCCTCGCGAAAAGCGCGCACGTAATTCTTGCAGTGCGCATCGCGGCCCAGCAGCGCTTCGGTTGCGATGATGTTCATCATCAGTTGCTGGTCGCGAGGATCGACGATTGCGGCATCGAGGCCGTGTGCCATCAGCAAGAGAAGGAATGTCTCATTCAGCAGCTTGCGAACCGGCAGGCCAAAGGAAACATTGCTGACGCCGGCGCTGATGTGAACTCCCGGATACCTCGCCACAATCTGGGCAACGCTCGCCATCAGGTTTTTGCCATGCGGACCGGTCGCCAGAGGCATCACACAAGGGTCAACGTAGATATCGTCCAAGGCAAAGCCCTCGGCGGTGAGGCGATCGATCAAACGGCTGGCCGTGGCGACGCGATCCTCCACGCCGTTGGGCATTCCGCCTTCTGACAGGCAGAGGGCGATCACTTTGGGACGGTGTTCCTTGAGCACGGGCAGCATCTTCCAGCGTGCGGGTTCGTCGCTGATCGAGTTGACCATCGGCCTCTGCTTGCAGCGGGGAAGCGCTTGCATCAAGGCTTCCGGGTCGGCGCTGTCTAGGCAGAGCGGAATGTCCACCGCGGCTTGCACCAGGTCCACCAGCCAACTCAGAAGTTCCACTTCCTGTAGCGCAAGTCCGCCGTTCACGTCCAGCATGTGGGCTCCGGCGCTAGCTTGCTTTCGCGCCAGGTCCCGGAAGAACTCCTCATCCCGCTTTTCCGCGGCCTCGCCGACTTTCTTCCGCGTGCAGTTGATGAGTTCTCCAATGATCAGCATGGTTTTGTCTCCTGTGGGGAGCCCTTCTCAACGGGAATCCCGAGAGCAATTCTTTTGTAGAGGTTATCGAGCCCCGCGAAGCGATTGGCCAAAGCGTTGGTGCGGTCCAAGCACCAGTCGCGCGGAGGAATCATTATGCGGGCGAACTTCCTGGGGTCATCGCCCACCGCCAACGCGCCGCGGTAGATGACATTCCAGATGCAGGGCAGATCGGCGCGAGCCTCACAGTTGCCGTCCACCCGGGAGCCTCCGCACGGACCGTTGCGCAATTCCTTGTAGCAGCCCTGCATCGAGCACCCGGCATAGTTGAGATGGTCCTGGATGCAATCTCCACAACTGACGCAGCCCAAAGTTGCCTTCCGGTAAAGGGTCGCAGGCTCCAGCAATTCGTACCACAAGCCATGCCGCCAGGAACCGTTCTTTCCGGGTAGGCCTCCGGTCTTCTTCAATCCCGCGGCGAATTTCGCTCCGAAGAAGCGCGCGCCGAAACTGCCTTCTCGAATCAAGTGCCGGTGCACGCTCGCCGAGAGGCGCTGCGCCCATGACGGATGAGGCTTGACACCGCTGACCTGATAATCCGATGCGCCGTCGCTGAGGCCGTCGCCACCCTGGGGCAAAAGGTAAAACTCGTTTGCGATCGGAAACACAAGTTCATCGATCCGTCCGCGCCAGTTCTTCCCAATCGCGGCCGCGCCCTCGATGATGGTCATGAAATCTTTGTGCGTGAGGCCGAATCCGCCAATATGGGCGCCCGCAAAGCCGAGGTCTTTCACCGCGGCCACCATCAGTGCGGCGCGCTCCAGCCTCTGTGGTTTCTTTTCTTGCTCCAGGCGTTGAATGAACTCGTCCGCAATCACGCAGCCCGCCAACTCTCCGGCCTGCATCAGCCGCGCGATTTTGGCGGTCGGCACATAGACGTTCGCCAGCACGGGAATATGGCCCAAGCCCTCCCGGGCCATGTACTGCTTGAACTCGTAAAGCTTGCGCAGGTTGTAACCCAACTGAGTAATGATGTATTGCGCACCCGCCGCCACTTTCAGTTGCATCTTGTAAAACTGCATCATGAGGTCGGGTTCGCGGACCTTAAAGGGATTCACCACCGCGCCGGCAAAGAAATCGAAGGGCGTGGTGCGCGCGGTTTTTGTCCCCTGGCTATATTCCAGACCGCCGCGCAAGGCGCGAAGCAGCCAAAGAATAAGCACGGAATCCAGGTCGTAAACCGGCTTCGGCTTGCCGGCGAATCCCTGCTTCTGCGCATCGCCGGTCAGGGCCAGAATATTTACCACGCCGAGGCGCGCCAGCGCGTGAATCCGCGCCTCTAACGCCAAGCGGTTTCCGTCTTTGCCCGTGAGATGCGCGATCGGCGTAAGCTTGTGCTCAAGAACGTAAGCAACAAAAGCCTCCGGCGGCAGTGCGGGATTGCCTCCGGGAAGATCGGTCAGGCTGATCGCCTCGATCCCATGCTCCTGCTGTGACGCTTCTTGCACGAAGACTTCAGCCTCCAGCGCGCTGTGATCGCGCCCCAGTACGAGTTCGGCCGTGCACACGAATTCGCCCTGCTCAAGCGCCCGTCGAAAGCGGTTTGGGGGTTGTCTGCTGCCGCCCGTACTCATTTGCGTCGCCTTTTAGTGGCGGCTCCATTGGACCATTGTTACTGACGTTAGGGCTGTGATGGTAATCACGAAATGCGCAGGGAGGTAAGTTTGGTAAGCTGTTATGACTCGCGGACAACCACCGCTACAACGGAAGAACTCCGGGTTTTGATTTTGCTTTGAAGGGACGCGGCTTCAGCCGCGCCGTGCTTCGTATCAGGGCATCGCTTCAGCGATGCCGTTAGTTCGTCGAAAGTTAGTTCGTCGAAAGTTAGTTCGTCGAAATCAGAGGCCCCGTTTGGGGGCCGAGCATCACAACAAAACGCGGCCAGCCGCGTCTCTATTTAGGAGAGAACACTTGAACGACTATCTTTTGTCCGCCCTGCTCGGGATCGTCGAAGGTCTGACGGAATTTCTGCCGGTCAGTTCCAGCGCCCACCTGCGGATTTCCGAGGCCCTGTTGCACGTGCCACTCTCGAGCGGATACTGGAAGATGTACTCGATCGTCATCCAACTGGGCGCGATCCTCGTGTTGCCCATCTATTTCCGGAGCCACATCGCCAAGCTCTTTTCCACGTTCCCCGAAGGCGAAAAGAAAGATTGCACGATCCTGACTCACCCCTTGAGCCTGGTTATGATCGCGTTCGTAGTAACCGCCGGCCCCGCCTACCTGTTGACCAAAGTGATCGGCAAGAACCTCGAGAGCCTCAACGTAATGGGCGCATCGCTGTTGATTGGCGGCATCGTGATGTGGGTCATCGACGCCATGAAAGCGCCGTGGGAAAAGGCGGGACCGGGAGCCACCGGCTCTCCCATCCACACCTGGAAAATGGACGACATCCACGGCGGCCAGGCTATCTGGATCGGCGCCTGCCAGATTCTCTCCGCCGTGTTCCCCGGCACCTCGCGCTCCATGTCCACGATTGCCGCCGGACAGCTGTGGGGAATGTCGCGCGCCGCCGCGCTCGAATTTTCTTTCTTCCTCTCCATGCCCACCATGGCGATGGCCACGCTCTACACGCTCTACAAGTCGCTCCGCGGCGGCACCGATGAAAATCCCATTGGCGTCGCCCAAATCGACTCTCACCAATGGGTCGTCCTCGCCATCGGCTTCGTCGTCTCCTTCATCGTCGCCTACGGAGCCGTAGCCTGGTTCATGGGCTATGTCCGCAAGCGCGGCTTTGTGCCCTTTGCCGTCTATCGCATCGTGATTGGAATCGCGGTGCTGGCTTGGGCGGCGGGAATGATCGGACGCT
>PKXK01000042.1 GCA_003132325.1 Acidobacteriaceae bacterium | reverse complement strand
ATAGCCGGACAGTAGTGATTCCTCAGCATCTTGCGAAGGTGTCGCTGATTTAAAACCACAATATGATCCAGACATTCACGTCGAATCGAGCCAATCAGCCGCTCAGCGAATGCGTTCTGCCAAGGACTCCGTGGCGCGGTGATAATCTCTTTCATCCCCAACGATTGAATTCGGCGCCGAAACTCGTTGCCATAGGTAGCGTCACGGTCGCGGATCAGTACCGGGTAGCATCCCGATCGGCGAAGGCCTCGACCATCCGCTGCGCTACCCATTGGGCGCTCGCATGTTCCGTGACTCCGAAATGAAGCACCTTCCTTCGCTCGTGCTCTAGAACCAGGAACACGAACACTACCCGCAATCTGATCGTGGGCACGGTAAAAAAGTCAGTCGCAACGATTTCCCCGACGTGGTTCTTCAGGAAGGTCTTCCAAGTCTGCGACGGCGGCTGTTCGACGGTCTGCAAGACTCGAGACACGGTTCGTTCTGAAACCTCGATTCCGAGTTTCAGCAACTCGCCGTGAATGCGCGGAGCACGCCACAAGGGATTCGCCCGAGCCATGGGTTGAATCAACTCACGGATCTCCTTGCCAATTGGCGGTTGACCTAACTTCCCACACTTATTCGAGAGTTCCGCCCAGTAGCCCCGGAACCGCCGGCGCTGCCAGCGCACAACCGTGTCGGGGTGAACGGCCAACAGCGCTCGTCGCCAGTCCTTCCAAATGGTGGCCAGCGCAATCCAGAACCAGCGGTTGCGCCGGATTAGCCGTGGACGCTTATTCTTGCGCTTGTAGATAGCCAACTGTTGGCGGAGGGCGAGGTTCTCCGGGGCTACCGCATCATGGCCTCTTCCGAAAAGCCAAATGAACCGAAACAAACCGAGCAGGACTGCGAACATGTCGCCCGATTCTTCCTGCTAGGCGATTGAAAAGTCAATATGGTTTGGGCGATCTAGTTTTGGCGAACGACAGCCCGACATCGAAAGCATCTGCCTGTAGAAGAAGAGCTTAAAATTCCGGTGCCGGAGTGCGCGAAATGCGCCGGCCCGTTTCATGCTCCAGGAAGTTAGGGTTCCAGGTCGCAAAAACGATGTCCTCGCCTTCGGTGTCCCGTTCCGGATCGCGCCTGGTCGCAGTACCTGCGCTGACTTGCCCTCGATCACCGGCTTGGGCACGGCTTCGCCACGGGCGCCCTTACTTCAGCCAGTGCAGACCAATCAGCGGCCAGTAGAGAGGAACGAGCACAAACAGCAGTAGTCCCTCTAAGATGGTCAGCCACGATCCCACGCGTAACAGGTCTTTTGCTTCGAAATAACCGTAGGAATAACCCAGGATCAGCACTGATGACTGATAGACGAACAGCTTGCCGCCGGAGGCAAAGTTCCAGACCATGGCAAAGGCCACCGGATTGTAACCGTGGGCTTGTGCGAAATGGACGATCATGGGAAGCGAGGTGGACAGCATCGAAAGCTCGCTGGCGAGGATGAAATGGTAGGCGAACGCGGTCCAGTAGAGAACAGACGCTGCATACCAGGAGTTGCCGAGTAGCGGCGTCATCCAACCCATCATGGCGTTACTTATGACATCGAGCGCCTTGGTGTGCATTAGCACCTCGCCCATGCTGAGCACGCCGCCCAGAAAAATGATCAACAGGAAATTCACCTCCCGGATGGCCCGGGTGCCAAGAACACCCAGCTTGGGCAGCGCCAGCACCAAGCCCCCACCCAGCGCCACGACCTCCGGGCGGACATGGTGTAGCTTGTCCGTGGCCCACAGCGCGATCACAAGCGCCAGCCAAAACAACGTTTTTTTCTCATCCGCCGTCCAGGGCCCCATTTTATCCAGAGCGTCCTGCAAGAACCGGCGGCCACCGGGCAACTCCCTTTTCTCCGGCGGGTACAACCAAAGTACGATTCCCCAGCAGGCGAAGATAGTGATCAGGACCGCCGGGAGGTATGCGATAAGAAACTGGGTCCAGTAGATAGTGATCCCACTGACCTTGCGCACAATGCCTGCAGTAAGAATACTGGCGCCGCCTGCAAGGATCATCTTATTGAACAGGCCGCAGGTGTAGCTCAGGATGATGAACATACCGCGGCCGACATTGCTCAGGGGCTCCAATCCGAAGGCGGCCACAATGCCGATCACGATGGGCGCCACGATGGCCAGTTGCGCCATTCCGGAAGGCACCAGAAAGTTCAGGATAAAGACCAGGATGATGATGCTCAGCAGCAGCCTTGGATATGAGACTCCAATCGATCGCATCACGATGTAGCCGATGCGGCGGGCCAGACCCGAACGCGCCGCGGCTTCGCCCATCAGCATGGCACCCAACAGGAACCAGGGAGTGCTGTCGGCGAAGCCGCTGAAAGCGACACTGAAGCTGGCCACGTGCAACACCCAGAATAGATAGCAGCCAGCCAGCGCTGTCATCCCGTGATCAATCGGCTCCGTTATCCAGTAAACAATCATGAATGCTACGACGGCCAGCGCGTGGTGGGCCGGCGCTTCCAGCGGGAGTGGGGCAAACCACATCGCCAAGCCCACCAGCGGCCCCAGCAGCGCGCCCGCCAGCATCCGTATCGAAAAACGTTCTTCTGCCCTTGCAGTTACTACGGCTTCCGAATGGCCTGCCATTGTGGTTCTCCTGTAGTCTGAACGGGCCCGGCCGCATCTGCTGCGTCCCCCTTGTCCCAGGTCAAGAGCCATCTCCCATCGACTGTGGCTGGTTGCAAATGCTATATGCGACCTCCGCGTAAATGATCGCTGTGTTCACCAAGTCCCGGATATCGAAATAGGGCCGACCACCGTTCGGCTCCTGCCTGCGCGCGCAGCCGAACGTGAGCGAGGGGATGCCCATCGAATTGAACACGTTGTTGTCACGCCACATGCTTACGACCTCCGTGGGGGCTTTGGCCGGCACGTCCCGACCGGTGAGCGCCTTGTAGGACCGCCGCACCTCCTGCGCCAGAGGTTCGACGCCGCGGCCTTCTGCGCCCGAGCGCCCCAGGAACATTTCCACCTGTGCGCCTACCTCGGCCTCCGCCGCTGCTGCCTCTACTTCACGCTGAATCTTAAGCAAGTCCGCGCCTGGTACTGTGCGGACATCAACGTAAACGGCGCAGTGCGGAGAGGTCCGGTTCGGGCGGTAAGGAATCCCCCCGCGAAGCGCGCCAATCACCACTTTCGGCACCACGCGCCCACAAGGCGAGTCAAAGGAGTGCGACTCCTCATACTTGTGGGCCCAGTCCTCCACGCGCTCGATGACGCGCGCCATCTTCACAATTGCATTCGGGTTCTGGCGCACATCCCTGGGCCGGAAGGAACGCGGGGTGTAGATGTTGCGACCCGACACGCTGATCTTGAAATAGCAGGCGCCGCAGGCGATCCAGGAGAGTGCGAAGTCAGTGGTTTCGGCCACCAGCGCATAATCAGCGCGCACTCCGTGAGCGACCAGGAAACGGCTGCCGAACCCCTTCCCTTCATACGAGAGTCCCTGGTACTCATCCACCGGGGCATAGCCTGTCTCGCCAACCACGCCGGTAAAAATCACGTCCCCCTTGGGGGACAACCCGGAATCGCGCAGCGCCTTCAGTGCGATCATGGTGGTGGCCATGAGTCCGCGGTCATTGAGCACGGTGTGTCCGAACAGGCGCTGATCCTCTCGGAAGCTACCCAAACGGTTGAGATCCGGCGCGGCCATTCCCCACTGGTATTCCGGCCCTGAAACTTCGGTATCCATGTGGGAATTGAGGATCAGGCTCTTTCCCGCGCCCGCCCCAGGAAGCCGGGCCACAACGTTGGCACGATCCGGGAGGATCGGCTGTTGGTAGGCCGACAGCCGGTTCTCTTCGAACCAGTGGAGGACCGTATCAGCCATGGCCTGCTCGTGCCCGGCCGGGCTGTATACGTTTGCTAGCCGCAGGGCCAGGTCGGACAGTTCTTCAGCGTCTACGTGTTTCCCGATGATGGCGGCTGCTGAGTCAGGCACCTTTTTCATCCCTACTCGTTTCATCGACATGTCCCATACCTCCTGAGATTTTGATCCCAAATCACCCGCCCCAACCATAGCTTCGCAAACCGCAGGCCGGACGGCGGCCCGCCTTCGCTACAATTTCCACTGCAGGCCGATCAATGGCCAGTAAATTGGAACGAGGAGCAACAAAATCAACCCTTCAATAATCGTGAGCACTAGGCCGATGCGGATCAGGTCCTTGCCCTCGAAATACCCGTAGGAGTATCCCAACGCCAATACGGCCGACTGATACACAAAAATCTTCCCGCCAGTCGCAAAGTTCCAGAGCATTGCGAAGGCAATGGGATTGAAGCCATGGGTTGCCGCAAAATGCACAATGACCGGCAGTGAGGTGCTGAGCATGGAGAGCTCTGAGGCCAGGGCGAAGTGATAGAAGAATCCGGCCCAATACAAGACACTTGAGGAAAGCAGCGAACCCATCATAAGCGGCGTCATCCAGCCCAGCATCACTCGCGTGAGCACGTCCACAGCTTTGGTGTGGATCATCACCTCGCCCATGCTGAGCGCCCCACCGATAAAAATAATCAGGAGGAAATTGATCTTGCGGATGTCGCGCGTACTAAGCACGCCGACTTTCGGCAATGTGAGCACCAGCCCGATGCCGATCGCGATCACTGCCGGGTGAATATGGTGCAGCTTGTCGGTGGACCATAAACCGATCGCCAGCAGCAGCCAAACCAGCGTCTTTTTTTCGTCGCTGCTCCAGCGCCCCATTCTGTTCAGCGCGTCCCGCAGAAACCGTGTGCCTCCGGGGAGATCCTTCTTTTCGGGTGGAAATAGCCACAGAGTGACCGCCCAGCACGCCACAATGCTGATAACATCCACGGGCAGAAAAGCAATGAAATACTGACTCCAGTAGATTGTCTGGCCCGTGACTTTTTCCACCACTCCCTGCGTCAGGATGCTAGCCCCACCGGCCAGGATCATCTTGTTAAACAGCCCGCAACAGTAGGTGAGAATGACAAAGAGACCCCGGCCGATGTTGCTATTCGGCTCCAAATCGAATGCCGAGATAATTCCTATGGCGATTGGCGCAATGATAAAAAGCTGCGCGAGTCCAGAGGGCACCAGGAAATTCAGGATGAAGACGAAGATGATGAGGCTCAATAGCAGGCGCGAATAGGAACTACCAATCAGCCGCATTACCAGGTAGCCGATCCGCCGGGCCAGACCCGTGCGCGACACAGCCTGTCCCATCAGCATGGCACCGTACAGGAACCACGGAGTGTTGTCGGCAAAACCGCTAAAGGCCAGATCGAATTTTGCGATTCCTAGCGCCCAGAAGAGAAAGCACCCGATCAGTGCCGTTACCCCATAGGTAACGGGTTCCGTGACCCAATAGACGATCAGTAATAGAACAATAGCGAGGGTATGCTGCGCTGGGCGCTCCATCCCCAGCGGCGCAAACCATAGGGACAACGCGACCAGCGGGCCCAGGATGGCCCCGACGAGCGTCCGCCGGGACAAAACTTGGCGCTCCTCCTCCTGCCTCGGGACGATCATAGCCGCCGGTGTGCTCAAGGTTTACCCCTCGTCGTACAACAAAAGCAAAATCTTGGGCTGCTACCAAACTTCGTTGCCCGTGTGATGCTCTGCCCGCGTCTATGCCCCGACTCCGGCGGTGGCCTACTGTTGCATCGCATCCCTCAGCAATACCGGATTGACCGGCAGGCGACGAATGCGTACGCCCGTTGCGTTATGGATGGCATTCAAGATTGCCGGGGGAGGAGCGACTGTGGAAACTTCGGATATACCTTTGGCGCCGAAGGGTCCTTCCGGGAACGGGTCCAATACAATTTCAATCCGCACCGAGGGCGCATCTGTGCTCAACGGAAATCCGAGACGACCAAAAGTTACATGCTTATACGGCGGTCGCCCGTCTTTCATAGGGTAGTCTTCCGACAGCGTCCATCCTTGCATCTGCAAGATACCGCCTATAAGTTGACCCCTAATCTGTTGGGGGTTAATGGATGCACCCACGTCGTGAGCGGCAATTATCCGCAGCACTTTAACTTTCCCCGTCGCTTCCTCCACTTCCACGATTGCGACCTGCGTGGCGTACGCATACGTCGGATAGTTACGGTACTGCTCCTTCGGAACCGTTTTACGGGCCTCTTGATCCGACAAAGGATAGGTTTTAGGCGCCACGTACACTGCGTCCGCAGTTATGGAGATTCCTTCCGTGACAGCCCGTTCAGCCACTTCCGCCAAGCTCATGACAACCCTTTCCTCTTGATACTGCGACCATTCGGTTTTGATCGCTTGTCCCGCCACGACCAATTCATCATGCACTTCACCGCCCAAGGCGGGAGTCCCCACCCATTGCGCAACTTTGTTTAGGAGTTTCTCCTTAAAGAGCGTACCAGCCATCACCACAGCATTTCCTGCAATCAAGGTCTGCCTTTCGCCGGATGCTGACCTGTGAGAATGCGTTAAGGCCGTGTCTCCTGTAATCAAATCAATGACCTGAGGATCAAGCCCGGTCGCGCGGCAAGCCAATTGCACCATGCATGTTCGGATGGCTTGCCCCATATCCACAACGGAGGCGATTAATTCCACACGCCCGTCCGGCTTCAATCGGAAAGTAGCACCGGCATCGTCGACTTTGCCCTTTCCCGCTCCCACGTTCTTGTAAGCACTGGCGACTCCATATCCCAGCCGGTACCCAGATCGTGCATTCTTCTGGAACTCCGGCCACTCTTCTTGGAACGCCCGCTGTGCGGCCTCGAGCGTAGGGATTGCTCCAACACTGCTGGGCAGGTATTGACCGGTAATAGTTTCATCACCCTCTCGGAGCATATTTATCCTCCGAATCTCAAAAGGACTCATTCCCAGCTTCAGGGCCAGTTCGTCCATGAGCTGCTCCATGGCCACCGCCGATTGGTTAATGCCATAGCCGCGGAAAGCGCCACAATTAACGTTATTCGTCAGGACGGATGTTCCCTCGATTCGAACGTTCGGCACCCTGTATGGACCGCAAGAGAAAATGCAGGCCTGATCGATGACCCGAGGACTATTGCCCGTGTAAGGGCCTGCATCAGATATCAACTTGGCATCGACGGCAAGCAAATGCCCTTCCTTATCCACTCCGACCCGGTAGTCCATCTTGTATGCATGCCGTTTGACTCCACTGTGCAGGTTCTCCTCGCGTGTGAGAATGATCTTCACTGGCCTTCTCATAATGTAAGCAGCCACAGCGCCGACTGCTTCAACATTGATTTCCAGCTTTCCACCGAAGCCACCTCCGAGCGGTGTGGCGATCACTCTGACTTTATCGGCTGGCAGGCCGAGAACTTTGGTCAATTGCTCGCGAGTTTCAAACGGCGCTTGAGTAGGAGTGGAGATCATTACCACCCCGTCGGGGGATACCTCGGTGAGGACGCCCTGTGGCTCCAGATATCCGTGATCCTGCCTCTGGGTCTCGAAGTGTCCCTCAACCATAAGGGCAGCGGACTCGAGGGCCGATTCCACATCACCCATTGTATGAACTAGATGCTTGCAGACATTCCCTGTAGGGTGCAGTTGCGGTGCGCCTTCCGCCATGGCCTCTTCCGGAGAGAAGACACCCTGCAGCACCTCGTAGGTGACATCTACCAACTTGGCTGCGTCGACCGCATGCTCTTTGGTTTCAGCCAGCACTAGGGCAACGACATCACCCGTGTACCTCACACGGTCATAACAAAATACGGGCTGGTCGGGTTTTGTCCTACCGTGCCCGTTCAGCCCGGGCACATCCTTTGCGGTCAGTACCCTCACTACACCTGGAGATTTTTCTGCTGCAGCCGTTTCAATCTTTACGATCCGGGCGTAAGGATGTTGGCTCCAAACCACTTGGCCGTACAGCATTCCCGGCCTGCTCATATCGTCCACATAATCAAGCCGACCTTGAACGCTCAATTCACCGTCAAAGATTGCTGCGGAGACTCCCATAGAGCCGGTGCGAGGTTGCCAATTCGCAAACTCCTCAGGGTGGGCCTTCCATTTGGACGCGCATTCGACCGCCTCAAAGATTTGCGTATATCCGGTACAGCGGCAGATCACATCTTTCAGTGCTTCACGGATCTCGGGCTCAGTGGGGTGCGGATTCGAATTCAGTAATGCTTTAGAGGCCATGATCATGCCCGGAGTGCAGAAGCCGCATTGGACCGCTCCGCACTCCAAAAAGGCCGCCTGCAAGGGATCAAGAGGACCGCCTAGCGGAGACAGGCTTTCAATGGTTTCCACCCGGATTCCATTCGCCCGCTTCATCTGGAAAAGGCAGGAGTCTACGGGTTTGCCGTCGACCAGCACGACGCAGGTGCCACAGTCACCGGTGCTGCAGCCCTCTTTGGTGCCGTTTAAATGAAGTTCATCGCGCAAGAACCGCAGCAGTGAACTTTTCGGGTCCACCGTTCGGCGCATGGCTGCACCGTTAACTGTGATCTCAATATCCGTATCCATCTTCCTGGTTTCCACGTTTTTTCTCCCTTTCCTGGTTTCCACGTTTTTTCTCCCTCTTCCGTCTGCCCGACCCGGCAGGTGGACACGGGACAGCTTGAGCAGCGTCCCGCCTCTAGTACTACTGCTAGTTCTTCTTCAGGTCGCTGGTCGCTCCGTTGCGAGGCGATTCTGAATTCTCTCCAGCATTTCCGCATTCATGCTGCGTCCTCTCCTCGCACCGCCGTCAGGAATGCCCTCTTCAGAAACACTGCAATCAAATGCCGCTTGAAATCGGCCGAGCCCTCGTGGTCGTCTACCAGTTCAGCGGCATCGGCCAGCGCTTCGGCGGTCTCGGGCAGCCTCTGCTCAACCTCGGAGCGCGCGCCCCGCAGCAGGCCTTCGGAGTCCTCGTGGCGGCAGGGGAAAGGGCTGACACAACCGACCGCCACCCGCGCTCCAGTGAAGGTCTCGCCTCCGTCCGGAGTATCCAAGACCAGCGCCAACCCTAACAAGGGACGCTCGTGTGCCGAGAACTTCACGTAGGACGCCCGCCGTTCTGGTCCAGTCACGGGGATGTGCACCTCTGTCAATACTTCGTCGTGCCTTAAGCTTGTCTCGTAAGCGCCCGCGATCAACTCGGAGACAGGGATCTCGCGCCTGCCATCCGCGCCCTCGGCTACAACGGTGGCTCCCAACGCCAGAAGCAGCGTCGCTGGGTCGGAATGCGGCTCAGCGAAGCACAGGTTGCCCCCGAGCGTACCCGTACTGCGGACGCGCACGTTGGCGACGCGCGACTCCATCCGCGCAAACACCGGCAGGTGCGCCCGCACCAACTCCGAGCGCTCGATGCTGCGGTGAGTGGCCGTCGCTCCGATACGCAATACCGCACCGATTAAGTCAATCGAATCGGCGCCGGGAATCACTTTGACATCCACCAAGTGCCGGTAGCGGAGCACGTCGTGCTTCATTGCTAGCAACAGTTCGGTGCCGCCGCCGTAGAGGATGCCGTCCTCGCCGAATCGGGCCAGCATCTCCGCCGCTTCGCGGGCACTCGAGGGCTGATGAATGTCGAACCGGCGCAAAGGCATCATCGCGCGGCTACTTCCGTTCCGGCTGCAGCTTGCGCAGACGCGGAAGAACCTCCGTCCCCAGCAACTCGATCGACCGGTCCCACTCATCGAAAGCGAAACGGAAGTCGAATACTAAATGGTCGATGCCCACTTCCAGGTACTTCTCTACCTCGCGCACCACGTCGTCGGGGTTCCCGGCAATTAGTGAGCCTTCCAGGTCTTCCGGCTTGCTGAAGGAGCCTGAAGGCGGCTTCACCCAGAACTTCTGCGTCTCGGCCGAAGACAGCAGGCCCTTGATATTCACCTTCCGCAGTGCCCTCTCCCGGTCTACGTCGATGGTGGTGATTGGGATGCAGCCCTCCAGCAGGCGCGGCCGCCCCTGCCCATCGGCGTCGCTGCGCAGCTTCTCCACCCGCTTGCGATAGGTGGCCAGCGTGATGCGGCCCGGCAACCAGCCGTCGCAATAGGCCAAGGCCCTGCGGACCGAGGCCGGCGTGCCCCCGGCGTACCAGATCTTCGGCGGAGGCGATGGCAGAGGCTTGAAGCCAGCGTCGCTGAACCGGTAGTACTTGCCCTCGAACGCGAAGTGTGGCTCGGTCCACGCTTTCCGCAAGATGGCCACCTGTTCCTCCACCACCTCGTCCCGCTTCCATTCCCCGGTGCCGATAGCGTCGAATTCGTGCTGGAAGTTGCCCAGGCCCAGGCTCATCACCAGGCGATCGCCGCACACGTACTGGAGTGAACTGATCATTAAGGCGAGCAGGAGCGGGTGCCGGTGCGGAATCAGTGAGCCAGTGCCCAGCTTGATCTTCTTTGTCACCGCGCCGACGGCTGCGAGAACCACGAATGGATCGACAAACGTATTGTCTGTGCCTTCCATCCCGTGGGGATGAAAGAGGAGGTGGTCACGGACGAAGACCGAATCGAACCCCAGGCGCTCGGCCTTCTTCGAGCCCTCGATGATTTTCTCAACACTGGTTTGTTCACCAAAATGCGGCAGCAGTAAACCATATTCTGTTGGCATGTTCAGCTCCTGTTTCCGGTTGTACCGGTTGTAGAGGATTGAGGCCTGGCCAGCCTTCCATACCCAGGCTGGCCCACGACTTCGCCCTTCTCGAAAACAAATTGGCCCCGCAACAGTGTGTGCACCGGGATGCCGCGCACCTTGCGCCCGGCAAACGGAGTCCAGCCGCACTTGCTCAACACGCTTTCGTTGGTGATCGTATTCTCGGCGGCCATGTCAACGGCAACAATGTCCGCATCGGCGCCCACCCGGATCGCCCCCTTTTGCGGATAGAGCCCGAACAGCTTGGCCGGCCGCGTGGAGATCAGCTCGACCGCACGCTCCAGCGGGATACGCCCGTTCAAAACATCGGTGAGGAGAAGCGATAAATAGTACTGGGTTGATGGTGTCCCGGTGTGCGCCTTCCAGCCGTCGGTCCACCCCGCCTCCTTTTCCTCCTTCAAGTGCGGAGCGTGGTCGGTCGCGATCACATCGGCGGTCCCATCCAGCACCGCCTGCCAGGTGGCCTCTGCTTGCTTGGGAGGCACATAGTAGGAAAGTGCGTAGGAGCCCAGCCTCTCGATGTTCTTCCAGTCGTTGCCCAACCACAGGGCCCAGGGATTCACCTCGGAAGTAACGGGGCGCCCCTCGTCTTTGGCCGCTCTAAGCATCTTCGCGCAAAGGCTGGTTTGCAGATGAAGCACGTGCAGGCGGACACCAGTCGCCTGCTGCAGCCGGAGCAGCATGCCGACCGCCGTGTCCCAGATAACTCCATCATTTGCCGAGTAGGCCTTCGCGTAGGCGCGGAAGTCGCGTTCCCCTTTGGCCCAGAAACCTTGCTCGATGTGATCCATCAATTCCTGGTCGTGCGGGTGCACCATGATCGGCAACCCGGTTTTCGCCACGGCCTCAAAAATAGCCATCAGCTTCCCGTGGTCGTGCACGCCGATCCCGGGCATGTGCGGATAGGAGCGGCCGGTATCGACTACCATGAAGACCTTGAAAGCCAGGATACCCAGGGGTGCCAGCCGTGGGATCTCTTCAACGACCGTCCCGGCCGCGTTCACGTTGTAGTCCACGATCGCCTTCTTTTCGTAGAGGGCGAACATATCGCGGAGAATCTCCGGCGTGGTCGGCGGCGGGCTCACGTTGGGCATGGCTACGCTCACCGTCACGCCCCCGGCAGCGCAGGCACGGGTAGCGGTGATAATGTCCTCTTTATCCGTGAAGCCCGGCTCACGGTGATGAGAATGAGTATCGATCAAGCCAGGAAGCAGATGAAGGCCAGCTACGTCCACCACACGGCGCGCCGCTGGACTCTCGCTAAGAGCGGTGATGCCAACAATTTGCTCACCGGTAATGGCGATGTTGGCCGGGATCAACCCGCCCTCGGTCATCACCACGCCGCCTTTCAAAAGTAGATCAACAGGCAAGTGCTCCTCCTCTGTGCTCGTTATTTGTCTCTCGCACTAATGAAAAAAATCCAACCGATTGTCGGGTCATTTATCTCTGTCCTTTAGCGCGCGCCAGACTCGTTCCGGGGTCAGGGGAAGCCGCCGAATCCGCACACCCACTGCTCGATAGAAGGCGTTGGCTACGCAGGCGGGGATCGGGTTCAAGGATCCCTCGCCGCCGCCCTTGGCCCCATATGGTCCCGCGCCATCCTGGTTCTGCGCCAGTGTCAGGTCCACCCTGCGCGGCAGATCGGAAAACCGCGGCACGCGGTAATCCAGCAAGCTTCCGTTCGCCAGTTGCTGCCCGTCGTATTCCAGGCTCTCAAATAGCCCGATTCCAATGCCCATGGTGGCCGCGCCCAAGTCTTGCCCTTCGGCCAGCGCCGGATTGATGGCCAGCCCTACGTCGCCCACCGTGGCCAGCTGCTCCATCCGGACCACTCCGGTTTCTTCGTCGACAGCGACTTCCACCCCGGCGCAGCCAATCTCCCAAAATGGCGGAAGCATGGCCAGATCCCCAGCCTGCCTCAGATAAGCGCGCCCGATGATGTTGCAGTCGGATATCCGGAAGTACTTGTGCAGCACCTCGCCCCAGGTCAGGCGCTTCCCCTGGAAGCTGACCCCGCCGGACTCTTCCACCACTTGCTCCGGTTTAGCCCCGAAAACCTCCGCTGCCATCCCGAGCAACTGCGCAATGGCCTCGCGGCACGCCTCCAGGACCGCTCTCCCCATCACGGTGGTAGTGCGGCTGGCGCCCGTGGAACGCTCAAAAGGAGCAATCGCGGTGTCCGAGCCCACTAGACGCACCTTGGAGAGGTCTACCCCCATCTCCTCGGCCGCGATCTGCGCCAACACCGTGTGGCTGCCTTGACCCAGTTCCGTGCTGCCGCTGAGCACAGAAACGGAGTCATCGGCATAGACCTGCACGATGGCGGACGAGATCGGATACGAGCCGGCATCGCTGGCCGAGCAGCCTAGGGCCCTTCCGTGGCCCTTCGGCGCCGGTTTATCCATCTCGAGCGTGCAGGCCAGGCGACGGACATCGCCTTTTAGATCGGCATCAAGCGGCCGGAGACCCGGGTGGATGCTTTCGCCGCGCTCGGCAAGGTTTGCGAGACGGAATTTCACCGAATCACAGCCCAGCTTTTCCGCCAGCTCCTCCAGTTGACATTCAGCCGGAAAAGATGCTGGCGCAGCTCCAAAACCGCGGAAAGAACTAGCCGGAACCGTGTTGGTGTAAACCGCATAGCAATCGATCTTTACGTTGGGAATCCGGTAAGGCCCGATAATACGGTTGGCAGTCTTCTTGGCAACCAGCGGGCTATTCTCCGCATAGGCTCCGGTGTTCATGTGGATGATCGCGTGGCGCGCGACCAGCCGCCCTTCGCTGTCCGCGCCGGTACGGATCCAGGTACGCGCATCATCGCCGCGCGTCGTGAGAAAAGCTTCTTCGACGCTTAATTGCAGCTTGACTGGCCGACCGGCTTTCCACGAACAAGCGGCCACCAGCGGCTCGATCTTGGTATAGGACTTGCTCCCGTAACCGCCGCCGACAAACGGAACTACGAGCCGCACCCGGTTGAGCGGCAAATCAAACACTGCGGCCAGATCATGCCGCACCATGAACGGATGCTGGGCCGAGGAATAGACCGTCAAACCTTTCTCGTTGTAATCCGCTATCGCCACATACGGTTCCATGGCGTAGGCATAAGCCATGGGGAAGTAGTACTCGCCCTCAAGGACATGCGCGGCCTTTGAGAAGCCTGCTTCGATGTCGCCCCACTCGACGTGGACTGCCGTGCAGATGTTACTCTTGGCGCCCCGGTGCTCCTCGAAACCGCGGAATGCGCCGTCCTGGTGGATCGCTTCGTGAATAAGTGGTGCACCATCCGCCAGTGCGGCATCCACATCCATCACGGCGGGAAGCTCTTCGTATTTGACATGGACATACTCGAGCGCCTCAAAAGCGCTGCGCTCATCCTCTGCGATGGCGGCGGCCACCGGTTCTCCCAGGAAGCGCACCGTGCCAATGGCTAGGAGTGGATGGTCCTTGACGGAGTGGCCGTAATAAGGTTGTAGGGCTCCAAGATCGCCGCCCGTCAGAACCGCGAAGACCCCGGGCTGTCGGGCCGCTTCGGAAGCTTCAATGGCCGCGATCCGCGCGTGGGCAAAAGGGCTTCGCAGCAGCTTCGCGTGCGCCATCCCCTTCAGAACAATGTCGCTGGCATAGATAGCGCTGCCTGAGACCTTGGCCACGCCATCTTCGCGGGGCAGGCTTTGATTGACTACGCGGAATTCACCCGGTTTTTTCATCTACTTCCTAAATCCGCAGATCTCGCAGAGGTAGGGTCATCACCGGTGGCACGCTTGCGCATTACGGCTGCAACCCGCCGGATCGCATTCATGATCGGAAGATAACCCGTGCATCGGCAGATGTTCCCGTCCATGTACGCGATGATGTCGGCGTCTTTCGGCTCCCTGTTTTCGTCGAGCAGGGATTTCGCCGCCAAGATCATGCCTGGGGTGCAGAACCCGCATTGCAACGCAAACTCGTCCACAAAAGCCTGCTGCAGCGGGTGCAGGCGGCCATCTTTGCCAGCCAGTCCCTCGATGGTGGTGACCTCGCGTCCTCGCGCTTCATAAGCGAGAAACGTGCACGCGCTCACCGGAAGCCCGTTCACCAGCGCGGTGCAGGCACCGCAAACCTGTACCTCACAGGACACTTTCAGTCCCGTCAGGCCGCAGCGATTCCGCAGCGTTTCTGCCAGCGTTTCGCAGGGCTCTATCTCGAGTTCGACCGGCTGTTGGTTCAGAACAAAAGCGATTTTCATACGATCTCGGAGTCGCTACCGCACTCCAACCCGTTCACGACTGCCCCTGAGCCGTCTCCGCAAACTGTTCCTGGACCCGGCCCGCAAACTGCCCAAATAACTCGGTGGCGCGTCGGCGAATCGGCACGGCGCCGAGTGCGGCCAGTTTCCCCAGTATTTCCAGGGAGACATCGAAGAGCAGTAGCGTGCTGGAGGGCCCAGATCCCTTCAGTTCGGCGGAAAGCGTGCCGCTGATGCGATTGCCTCCGGCGCTGTCGGCTCCGCTCAATTCCGCCCGCAGCAGTGAAGGCTCCACAGCCTCCACGACTCGCACATCTATGTTTAGCCTCAACCGGAACGGCCCAACCTTCTCCACGACGTGCACGATGTATCTTTCATCCTGGCTGTCTGTCTCGGTTGCTTTTTTGACGCTCTCCACGCCGGGAATTAGCGCCGTCAACCGCTCTGTGTCGCGCAGAAACTTCCACGACTGTTCCGGGGGCACTCCCAAGCTGAGGTTCTGCGTCAGTTTCAAAAACATTGTTCGGTCCTTCGCCGTGTAGCTGTTAACGGCATGCAGTACGGAATTCCCGCTTTTCTTTAATCCGCCGTGATGCGGTTACGCTCTTCGCTGATGGAGGGGTGTTTTTGCTCTGCTCCATCCGCGACTGCCAAGGCTGCTACGCTTGGCAACTTCCACTTCCGGATTCGGAAACGAGATTCTCCAATCCAGAGGCGGCAGACCGCATCGCGCCGCGACCCGCTCCGGCTTTATGATTGCTCCGATACCTGAACGCGTTCGTATTTCAGATAACGGTCGTACCAGTCGATGATCTGCGGCGTCACCTGGTCGAAATAGTCGCCGTAGGCCTTGTAGTGCGAAGTCTCTTTCTGGAGGATCAACTTTTTCGGCTGCCCCGCTTTGTTGTACAGACGGAACGTCTGATCCTCGGGGGTAACCGCATCGTTTTCGGTGGAAATGAAGAGGATGGCGCGCGGCGCAATCCGGGCCACATAATCCTCCGGGCTGAATTCCATCAGAGCTTCGGCGCAGTACAGCGGAACCCGATCGGGGATGCGAGAATCGACATCCTTTTTCACGGTGGTTTGCTTGCGTTCCGGCGTTGCCACCATCAGCTCTTCGCGCGGGTTGACCAACTCGCCCTGGCCTTCAAGAACTCGGCGCCGGCGGTCTTCCCGCACCCGCTTTAAAAATTCCAGCCACTCGTACTCGCGGCGCATGCTCCGAAGCCATTCACGCCCGCTAGCGAACGCGTAGTTGCTCACGACGCATTTCACCCGCTGATCGACCGCTGCGACGTAAATCGGGTTGGCGCCGCCGGTGCCGCCCGAGCCGAACAACCCGATACGGTTGGGATCAACTTCGTCGCGCGTTTCCATGTAGGTGATCGCGTTGCGGATGTCCTCCGCTTGCCGTGCAGGCAGAATCAGGCCGGGTTCGCCTTCGCTGTCGCCGAAGCCGCGGTAATCAAATACCAGCACAGCGTATCCAGCCGCAGTGAAACTGCAGTGATAGCGCTCATACAACTTGGCGTCTCTGAGCCCTAGCCATCCGGGGCCCTGCACGATTCCGGGAAGCCGCCCCTGCCTGGTTTCGTCCGGCAACCTTAGCGTCGCCTGCACCTTCGATCCGCCGCTGTAAAAACAGACTTCTTCAGCCCTCATGCTCTCCCTCCCATATTGCCGCTCTGCCTCCGACTCTTGCGGCAGCCCTTTTACCCGTGGCGCAGTTCTGGCGCCGAGTCCCGCACTATTAACTCGCAACCGAGCATTACAGCATCGCCGCCCAGTTTTCGCCGATCTTCCAGCTGTTCGATTAGAAGATGCATTGCACGGGCGCCCATTTCATACATCGGCACCCGCATCGTCGTCAGCCTGGGCTTGATCAGCTCGGCCATCGGGATGTCACCGCAGCCGAGAACTGCCAGTTCTTCCGGGATTCGTAGCCCCAAGTTCGTGCAGCCGAGGATCAGTCCGATCGCCATCATGTCGTTGGCCGCAAACACCGCGCTGGGCCACCTCTTTGTGTTCATCAATTGTGGCGCCAGAGCAAACCCTGACTCCATCCGGAAATCGCCCTTCTCCACCGACGTGGGCAGACCAGCGCCCAGCATGGCATCCAAGTAGCCTTTCTGCCGGTCGCGGCTGGTGGCTGAGTCAGAAGGCCCGCTCAGGAACAGGATTCGCTTGTGGCCGCGGCCGATCAGGTGCTGCGTCGCCTGGTAGCCCACAGCCACGTTATCGATCGTAACGGTCGGGACCTCCAAGCCAGTGGTCGGCCGCCCCGCCAGAACAAACGGCACCCCCTGCTGCCTCAGCCACTCGAGGTGCTTGACGCCGGTGACGCCTCCGGCAAAAATCATTCCCGCCACCTGGACGCCAAGAAGCGTCCGCGAAAGCTTTTCCTCTTCCTCGACCCTTCTTTGCGTGTTGCAGAGCGCGATCACGTAGGATTTGCTCTGGGCAACGTCGTGCACCCCCCTAGCGATCTCGGCGAAGAAAGGATTTGAGATCGAGGAAACCACCAGCCCGATCAGGCGCGAACTGCTGACCGCCAGACTCCGAGCCACCATGTTTCGGATGTAGTTGCTCCCACGGACCGCCTTGTGGACTCTCTCCCGGGTTTCGGAGCTAATCAAAGACGAGTCGTTGAATGCACGCGAAACCGTCGAAATCGAAACTCCCAGGTCGTGAGCAATGTCCCTCATCCTGGTCCGTCTGGTGGTTTTAGTTGGGCTCATGCAAGCGATTGCATTAAAGCAGAACTGAGCTGTTGATGTCAATAGCCAGTCTTGTCCAATACAAGA
>PKXK01000243.1 GCA_003132325.1 Acidobacteriaceae bacterium | reverse complement strand
CGTTTTGCGCGGGCAAGGTCACAGAGACCTATCGAGGAGAGAAGAAATCGAACAAACGCAAGACCGGCATCGTGATGGGAACTATGCTCGGAGCGGGGCCTCCTATACCCTGGCTGATACATGGCCACGGTAAGGACGTGAAGGTGTCTCGGGCGGGTTCGACTTGAAGAGATGTCGGCCCTATCATGCCGACTCAATTCGTGCCGACTACCTGGTTCCGGCAGGTCTCCAGTTGGGACTTGGCAGGATCGGGTTCCACACGTTCCGCCATACCTATCGTGCGTGGCTGGACGAGACCGGAGCACCCGTGGGCGTACAGCAGAAACTCATGCGACACGCGCATGTTTCGACCACCATGGACCAGTATGGCAATGCCTCGGCCTTGGCCAAGCGCAAGGCCAATCTGCCCATCGTGCAACGCCTCTTGCAAAGGCCTGCCAATCAAGAGGTCTCTATTCAATAAATAAGGGGAACTGTGTGGCAGTTCCCCTTATTGGACAGTTTTGGAGAGTCGCTACAAGTGCCCAATTGCCCGTAACATATGATTGCTTTGGTTGCGGGGGGTGGATTTGAACCACCGACCTTTGGGTTATGAGCTAAACGATCAACAGCTAAGTTGTTGTTGATACTACTGCTCTTCCCCGCCCGCATCCTGCCAATACCTACCGAATTACCCCCATTTTTGTGTCCAAGTTGTGTCCAACTTTAATCCGCGCCGACGTTCGCCAAATCGTTAGAGCGGATCACGGGAGGAGATGAACCTGGAACTTCAAGATAATCACGGCAACCTATGTGCGACCGCCGTAGAGGTTCTCCCTGCAGTCCCGCCGCAATCTTTCAATCCTACCGCGACGAGTCGATGGGAGGGGCGTTCCCGGCCAGCAGTGTTACGGCTGTGAGAATAACTAAGAGCTTGGTAAATGTCCCCAAGGTGGTTGCGCGCATGTACTTCTCCTCCCTCAGCCTGGGAGCTGAGTTGAAAATGGTGCGTTACGGATACTTCGGCTCGCCGCCAACTGTGCTCGGAGCCTGGGATTTCGGCGAGCACGCTTTCTCTTACGGCTTGTACGGCGCCCCGGTGAAAGGCGGAGAGAAAGCAGGAGGGCGGTCGTCGGTGTATCGTTTCCACCTCGACTCACCGATCCCATTCACCAAGTCGCTGCGCGCAACCATTGAACATGGCCACGCCAATCACCGGTCCGACAATTTCTATTCCGTAGCCTATTGGTACCAGACCGAGCCGCATGCCGCCTTTCCAGCGCTTCCGCCGCTGGAACAGCGCATTCCGAAACTTTTTGCTGTGGGAGGGCCGGGGAATGAGGGGAAATGAGGCGGGCAGGGAACTCGGCGGCGATCACCACACGTGAGTAGCGACGACGGTGGGGACAGAGGGGGAGCCCGAAACTACTTCGACGTGCAGAACGATCTGAACATTCTTCTGCTGCCATCCCGCAGGTAATCAGCGGAGCGCCTCCTGGAGAAGCGTTGGATTCGTTACCAGGTCGGCAGCCGCCTCCGTGCCGTAATGAGAAATGCCCGTGATTTCGACGATGATGCTATTCGTACCGGGATACAAGACTCGCGACACAATCGCGTAATCCTCATTCAGTTCGGGGTCGTCGGGGTGGGTTTTGATTGTCCATTGGGTGAGGGCGCCATCTTGCGAAACTCCGAAGGGCCTTTGGGATAAATCGATGGAGTAACGGAAATGCTCTCCGATTTCATGCCACTGGGTATAGGAGAAGCCGACCAGAACAGCCGGCGTGGTACGCAGGTCGCGGAAGGAAACGTCATTGCCAATTCGAAGCTTGTAAGGTTCTCCCATCCGGCCGAACATCTCGGCGATTTGGGTGGCGGAGTTGACGTCGCTGACGGCCACAAAGCGGTTCGGGATCAGGACGAAATCTTCAACCCTGGCGGGCTGCCCGGCGCCGGAATTCCGAACATCAGAGTACACGGGCACAGGCGCGGTACAGACAAACACCGCTTTGTGGCTCTGAAAGACTGGCGACCAGAATTGATCGAGGGAATCCACGGGATGTGGGCGCAGCCAGAAAAATGCCGACATCGCCAGGCCGAGAAGAACTACACCCGAGGCGGTCAGGAACAACCATGAGCGAACCCAGGATTTCGCCAGGACATCTTGTTCTGCGCGTTTGAGAGGATGGAACTCGGGAATGTATGTTCCCGAAGGAAGTTCAATCAACACCTTGGCTTCGGCCGGTTGATTTGAGTAATACGAACGCAGCCGCTTTCGCACCTCGCCGGCTTTGACTCGAACCCCAGCATCTTCGCCGGGATCGTACGACGGCGTCTTACCAAACACTTCAATTCCAATGGTCCGTTCCTTGAGACTATCGGTGTGCCCGTTCAGAGTGTTCTCGACCACATAGCGCAGGAAATTCTGGCAGAGCTTGCTAGCCTGAAAGTCGTGGCTGGAGAGTACTCGCTCCAATTCCTCACGTACGAGCGCATCCGGTATCGCCGGCTCAATGCGACTCAATTCCGGATTCGGTTTCAGCGGCGAGTAAGAGGGGTGCGACACGAAGCAGCTCCGGACCGAATCTTAGCACGGGGGTCCCGTGAAGGCAGGCGCTGAATTCGAGTGCAACCCATTGCTTGCCAAATGTTTAAAAACGTTCGAAACATGGACGTAACCGACCTTTGTTGGGTAGCCTCCGTTGTACGACCTATTGCGGAACGTCGGGATTCAGCGCCTGTGAATTTCCGGGTTCTTTGTAGATATGCACATAGGTCGAATGCAAGCGTTCCTTGGCCGCGCGCAATTGCTTGAAGGTTGCGACCTCGCTGTCGGCCTCGGAGCTGCGCCCCCACCTCCGATATGCCTGCGATTTTGTTTCAAACCTGCCACTGAACTGTTTCGAACTTGACGCTTGGGACCGAACGTAGGAGAAAGGTAAGCTCGGCCTGTATTTCATCCTTCCTCGAGGAAGGGATACGTGTACCCGAATCGAGGCAACGTTTTGATGGTTGAAAGTTTTTGCAACCGAGGCGGTCCAAGCTCGATTGCTCCTTGCGAAAGGGGAAGCTGGCGATGTCATTCCTTAGCGGTAGGTTGCGTTCTGCTCTCATTCTGGTCCTGCTGGTTTCCTCGTTGTGGTTGAACCGAGCGCTGGCGCAAGGCCGGCAAAGCGGCGAAATTCGTGGAACGGTTACGGACCAATCGCAGGCAGTCGTGCCAGGGGTCAAAGTCACAATCACCAACATTGCGACGGGCGTGAGCACGACGGTCACGACCGACTCGTCGGGTCTGTACGACGTACCCTTCCTGCAGGCCAGCGAGTACAGCGTCACCTTTGCCGAGGACGCCTTCAAAACCCTGACCCGCTCCGGCATCACTCTGACTGTGGAGACGATCACCGTGAATGGTACGCTGGAAGTCGGCGCCACCTCGGAAAGAGTAACCGTCTCCGGCGATGCGCCGCTCGTGCAGACCGAATCGTCCGAAAAGAACACGACGTTCACCTCCGATGCTGTCAGTTCTGCTCCCAGCATCAACCGCAGTTGGCAGGACTTGCTTGCGGCCGTGCCTGGAGTGAATCCCGGCAGTGGGGAGAACTCCAATGGCAATAACAGCGGAAACGTCGGGGTTAATGGACAGGCCCGTTACTTTTCCAGTTGGCAGATTGACGGCGGCATCGCCATGTTCGGGCAATCGTCCAATCCCAACTACGTCTCCAACCCCATAGAAACGATTCAGGAAGTCAGCCTGAACACCGCCAACTTCGGCGCCGAGCACGGCAACGGCCTATCGGTGTTCAATGTGATCACCAAGAGCGGAACCAATAATTTTCACGGCGCTGTTTATGAGTATATCGAGAACGACGCGGCCAACGCGCTGAACAAGTTCGCCCAACCTTCCAGCACACCGACCATGCGTTGGAACGAATACGGGTTCAATCTCGGCGGCCCCATCAAGAAGAACAAGGCCTTCTTCTTTTTCAGCTACGAGAGGAATCCGGAACACGTTCTTGGCCCGGACCTGCGCTCCTACCCCACGACTGGGCCCCAGCCTAACGGAGGGCAGGGCTATCGCGAGGGCGACTTCTCGGCGCTGCTAGGACCGCTTGCGGTGGACGGTAATAACAACCCCATCATTAACCCCTGTAACGGCCAGCAAGTCCGCCAGGGCCAGATCTACGATCCGCTCACGACACAAACGGTCACTTACAACGGGCAATCGGTGGTTTGCCGCATGCCTTTTGCCGGGAACATCATCGACTCCAGCCGCTTCGACCCGGCGGCGCTTGCCATCCAGAAGAATTTCCCCATCCCGAACGTTCCTGGGGCTGGGAACGTGAACAACTACTACAGCACCCAGTCGAATTGGAGCTATGCAAAGCAAACCATGTCGTGGATCAACGGAAAAGTGGATTACGACTTCACTTCCAGGAACCGGGTGACCGCTTCGTTCGGATGGATCAATTACGATCAGAGTTTCACCCGGGCCGACTGCAGCATTGACTGCGCCCACTGGAAAGGCAACCAACCGCAGGGCCAGATTACCGATGTCTGGACGCTGAGCCCGAACGTGGTCAATGAATTTCGTTTTTCCCTGAGCCGTGCCTACGGAATCGCTACGAACGCGAGTAGTGGCGCGGGTTGGCCATCCAAACTGGGACTGAGCAATCCGGCCGGAGATCTTTTTCCCAACATCTGGATCAATGGAAACCTGAACACTGACATTGGGAATCCCGATGCCCCGCCCGCAATTGACGTCGAGACCAGCTTTATTGAATCGGATGCGGTCACCTGGATCAAGGGCAAGCACATCTTGAAGTTTGGCGGCGAATTCGACCGCTGGTGGGTGAACACCGGTTGGGGAACACAGAACGAAGGGGGTTTCTGGTGGGGAGGCGTGTTCACGCAGAATCCTTACGACCAATCGCTGTCCAGTAACATTCCGAGCGAGGGTGAAGGGTATGCAGACTTCCTTCTTGGCTTGCCGAACTCTTGGTGGATTTCCATCAACCCCGAGACGGGCGGAAGGATGTGGAGCACGCAGGCGTTTGTCCAGGATGAATACAAAGTGAAACCAAATCTGACGCTGACGCTTGGCTTGCGTTACGTGGTTCAGAGTGGATGGAGCGAAGTACAGAACCGGGTCTCGGACTTTCAGCCCTCGATCAAGAATCCGGCCGACGGTTCGCTGGGCGCGATGTGGTACGGCGGCCAATACGGGCACACGGCCATGACCAACACCATCCCTCACTTCTTTGCCCCACGACTCGGAGTTGCGTGGTCTCCCCAGAACGACTGGTCCGTTCGCGGAGGATTCGGTATCTACAATATCTTTGCCGGACAGAACACCATTGCTCCGGCCATAGCTTGGGGCCAAGGCTGGGTTCCGGTGGGGAATATGTGGTGTCCGGACTCGCCGCTTTTCCAACTCGGGAACCGGGCTTCAAACTGGCAAGATCCGAATGGTGGGGGCTCGAACTGTTATTCCAGCCAGTTTGGGATCGGTCCGCCGTTACCGATCTATCCCACAAACCAGAACCGGACGGCTGACTTGTTCAACGGTCTCAACGTGAACTACACGCCATTTAAAATTCCGATGGAATACTACGCTGAGTACCAGTTGGACATTCAACATCAGTTCGCCCATGGAGTCGTGCTGGACCTTGGCTACGTGGGGAACCGCGGATTTAATGTTCAGCTGGACCGGGACATCAATCAGATCCGGCTGACAGGCCCGGGTGCCGGTACCCGTCCGTATCCGAACTTCGCCCAGATCAATGCGTCCCTGTTCGATGGCCGCGCCAACTACAACGCACTACAGGTCATTGCCAAGAAGCAGTTGGCCCATGGGTTGTCGTTCGCCGTGAGCTATGCCTGGGCCAAGGTGCTGGATACGATGACCGGTGGTGGCTGGGGCGGGGGGGGCTCTTCCGAACGGTACGGGCAGAATTATCAGAACGCCTACGATATGAATGCGAACTACGGCCCGGCGTCGAACGACATCCGGCATACCTTCAACGGCAGCGCGACGTACAACCTGCCCTTCGGGAACGGTAAGCAGTTCCTGAATCAAGGGGGAGTGCTGAACGGGATTGTCGGGGGCTGGGAGCTTTCTTCGATTTTTCATGTTCGGAGCGGCGTACCCACGACTGTAGTCATGGGCTACGACGGAGCAGGGGTAGGATCGGGGCAGTGGCGTCCCAATCAGGTAGGGAACCCGTTAAGCGGAACCTGTCCGAACGGGTCTCCGGTGCATACGATGACCTGCTGGTTTAACACCTCGGCGTTCGCCACGCCGCCCAGCGGCACCTTCGGCAACGTGGGCAGGGATACCATCTACGGACCGAACTGGCGAACGGTAGACTTGGCGCTGCTCAAGAACTTCCGACTGGGCCTCCTCGGGGAAGGCGGAGGATTGCAGTTCAAGCTTTCTGCCACGGATGTGTTTAATCACCCAAACATCGGGCTGCCAGACACGAATTACAGCACCGGTGGCTTCGGCCAAATCAGTTACGCCAATACCAGCCGCCAACTGCAGCTTGGAGTGAAGATCGACTTCTAGAACTGCGGCTGCGCGCTGGGATATACGGTGGCTGGACGGGTGTCTTTCCTGTCCAGCCTGCAGGAGAACACCCGGTTCTTCACGAGGAAGGGTTGGTCTGAAACAGTCTTCCATTGAAGCTTGTCCACAGTCGTTCAGGGGTGAGGTCGTGCGTTCGCTTATGAAACCACTCTTTGTTCTTCTGACCGGCGTGATTCTGTCGGCTGCAGTGGCTGCCCAGCAGCCGCCCGATCCTTGTGCGTCTCTCAAGGAAGACAACTCAGCGATGGAGTTGACCTTACGCGACTGGCCCAACCTGGCCAAGTATCGTGAGGACGACGCCAAGCTCGGCCCACCCGCCAAGGGAGAGTCGAGAGTTGTATTTCTGGGCGATTCCATCACGGAATTCTGGTCACTGTCTGACTCCTTCCCCGGCAAGCCCTATGTGAATCGTGGAATCAGCGGGCAAACCACGCCGCAGATCCTGCTGCGCTTTCGCCAAGACGTCATTGCCCTGCAGCCCAGAGTAGTGGTGATCCTCGCCGGCACCAACGATATCGCAGAAAACACCGGCCCCATCACGCTCGCAGCCATCGAAGACAATCTGACGTCCATGGTGGACCTTGCGCAGCGCAACGGAATCCGCGTGGTTCTTTCTTCTCTCGTGCCGGCTTTGCAATATCCATGGAGGCCGGACCTGGCGCCGGTGGAAAAGATCCGCGCCTTGAATGACTGGATGAAGGACTACGCGGCCAAGGAAGGCTTGGTTTTCCTCGACTACCACTCGGCCATGGCGAATGACAAACGCGGGCTGAAGGCGGAACTGTCCGAGGACGGAGTCCACCCGAATAAGGCTGGCTATGCGGTGATGGCGCCGCTGGCCGAGAAGGCGATCACTGCGGCGTTGGCTAAGAATTGAGAGCTGTTCCTATGCGAGGCAGGTTAGTACTGGTAGTTGTCTTCGCCGTTACGTTCTTCCACTCCATTCGCAACGGGCCGAGTCAAGGCGACTTGGACGGTTGTTTCCAGTGGCGAGGTCGACAGCCGGATTCAGCGTCAGTTGCGCGAGCTTGCGTCTCAAAGTAGCGTGGCCCTGCGTTTTTCAGACCATGTCGAACAAAACGCCAGGCCACTGCGCGATACTGGCAGCCTGCTGATCCAGTTGGACAGCGTGGCCGATGCCAGCGCATTCCTGGCCGAGTTCAAGCGGGAAGCCGGCAACTCCGAGGTTGAACCCACCGCCGAGCTAACCAACGAAGGCTATATCTTGCGCTGTTCTTATGCGCGCGGTCCTGCTGCACGCAGTCCTGCGCCCAATCGCATTCGCATTGCAGCAGTCTCGGCCGCCGGTCTTCACAATGCCCTGCTGCGGATTCCGGATCTTCTGACAACTGCGGCTGAGAGCCTCTCGACGGATCTCATCCCTCGCCCGCAATCGGTGCGCGTGCAAGAGAACGGCGCGGAAGTGGTCATCGCCGATTATCCGTCTTTCCCCATCCGCGGTATTGTCGAAGGCTTCTACGGACCGCCCTGGAGCCACGCTGACCGCCTTGACGTGTTGCGCTTCGAGGGACAGCACGGAATGAACATCTACATTTATGGTCCGAAGGATGATCCCTATCACCGCAAGCTCTGGCGCGAGCCCTATCCGCCGGAACAACTGAAGCGCATGGGCGAGCTTGCAGATACCGCAAGAGAAAACTTCGTTGACCTGAGCTTCGCCATCAGCCCCGGCCTTTCCATGATCTATTCGAGCGAAGCGGATTTCCAGACTCTCGCCCACAAGTTGGAAAGTGTTGCCCAGCTGGGGATCTCGAATTTCGCCCTCTTTTTGGACGACGTTCCGCAGGACTTGGTCCACCCGGAGGACAAGGCGCGCTTCCAAACACTTGCCGAGGCACATGTCCAGCTGATTAACCGTTTGTACGATCATCTCAAATCGCTTTCGCCAAAAAATCATTTGACGGTTTGCCCGACTACTTACACCAACGAGTGGGGCAATCGTGATTACATTCGGGAACTGGGTGCGGGCGTTAATTCCAAGATACCGTTGGATTGGACAGGGGCAGAAGTGATCCCGCGGTCCATCACGGTAGCTCAAGCTCAGGAATGGGGCGACTACCTCCGGCGTAAACCTCTCGTGTGGGACAACTATCCCGCGAACGACGGCGACCCGTGGTGGCTAAACCTGGACCCTCTGCGCGGACGGGATGCCGGACTTTTCGCCGCGACGCAAGGTCTGTTCTCCAATCCCATGAATCAGGCACATGCCACGCTGATTTCTCTGCAGACCGTGTCTGACTATCTCTGGAACCCGCGAGCGTATGATCCAGAGAAATCGCGGATGCATGCACTCGTCAGCCAGTATGGTGAAGACGCGCCCATACTACTCGCTCCGTTGCTCAGGATCTTCACGGCCGATCGCGGAGACGGCTTGATCTTCCGATCCATTTTTCAGGAGAGTTGGACTCCGGTTGACGTTCCTGCCGTCGAGTCGCAACTTTCCCGCCTGAGTGCTTCAATCGCGGTTCTACGGGGTCAGCGACGGTTCGAAAAGCTGGTATCCGAAATCTCCCCTCTTCCGGACATACTACGCGATCAACTGGCCCGCGTTCGGGCTGACGCCGCGTTCAAACACCTGCCCGACGGGAAAATCCAGTGGGACCGCGAAGGAGATCTTCTGAAAGCATCCAGGGTCTCCGGCAGCCTTGTTCTCGATGGCGATTTTTCGAAGTGGGAGCCCGGAACTTGGTATGCGCTGAACACGAATTCCCAGATCGTGGACGGGCAAGATCTTTGGAAAGGGCCGTTTCGGTTTTCCGCTCGGGTCGCGTTAGCTTGGGACGAAGAAAACTTGTACCTCGGGGTTGATGTCACCGATCCTGAGCTTTACCAGCCTTTCTCGGGAAGAGGAGTGCAGAACGGAGACGCATTTCGCCTCATTCTTGACGCAGTGTTGCCCATCGCCACCGGGCCCGGAAGGCTGATCAGCGTATTCGACCTCTATCTGAGTCCGGGGAACTTTGCCGATGTGAAACCCAGTGTCTATTGCAACGAGGATTTCTTCCCCCTGCGATCCCGCCCTCACGACTATAACCAGGAGATTCATGCAACCTGGAAGAAAACGGCGGCGGGTTTTTCCGGCGATGTCGTTGTGCCAGCTGCCTTCTTCGCGCGGCAGAAGTTTGCGCCGGGCGAGGAAATCGGGCTGAGCTTCGAAGCGCAAAAAGTCTTCCCGCCCAAAGATCCGTTTGAGGAGGACCCGGCCCGGATCGTCTTTTCCTCGAAAGAGGAGACCTTATTCCCGGTTGAATCACAAAGCCCGGCCACGTTTCAGCGGATGAAACTGGTGGACTCACCGAGTGGTTCAAGGCTCGGATCTCAGGTGTTTTGACGTGATTCTCAACCTCAAACCGCTTTTGCAGACTGGAGTTTGTGAACGCCGAATGAATCGGAGGGTGCGCAAGAATGTTTTGCTCGAAGTTTGCGTGGTTTCGCTCGATTACGCTATCGCTGCTCAGCGTGCCAAGGCCGATAGGGTCGAACTCTGCAGCGATCTTGCTTCCGGCGGGATTACCCCGGACATCCGTTTAATGGAAGCAGCCCGCGAACATTTGCGTGTTCCCGTCCACGTTCTGATTCGCCCCAGATCGGGGGACTTCTTCTATTCGGCCCACGAATTTCAGCTCATGCGGAAGGACATCCAGAACGCTAAACAGTTAGGCATGGATGGTGTCGTGCTGGGTCTGCTTAACCGAGAATTTCAGATTGATGTCGCCCGAACCCGTGAGCTCGTGGAACTCGCGCATCCTCTTCAGGTAACGTTTCACCGGGCGTTTGACCAATCTCACTCCTGGCGGGACTCCCTGAAGGCGGTCATTCAAACGGGAGCACACCGTCTTCTCACTTCCGGCTGCCGCGCGAAAGCGGCCGAAGGTCTCTCCACTCTTGCCCGGTTGGTGCACGAAGCCAAGGACCGCATCATCGTTATGCCAGGTGGTGGGATCACCCCGGCCAACGTTGTTCGAGTTCTGTGTGCAACCTCGACTCACGAAATCCACGCTTCTCTTCTCACTCCCGCTCTGCGTAAGGTGGAGGCACCACAACAGAGCTCGCAGATCGAGCTGTACTATCAGCGTGTGCTGAAGGTGACCTCTCTACTCCGCCCTCCTGCGTGATACGCAGGTGTTCTAACTCACAGCGCTAGTCCCAACGGCAGCGAGTGTAGCTACAATGGACCACGCTTAACCATCGTTGGAGACCGGGTCCAGGAGCCACGACCGTGATGAAAGATTTGCCGCTGTCGAAGGTCTACCAGTTGCTCGAACCGGGTCCCGTGGTCCTGCTAACGACCGCCCGCAAGGGCCGCGCCAACGTCATGACGATGTCCTGGCAGATGATGGTCGAGTTTGAGCCGCCGTTGGTCGCCTGTGTCGTCAGCAGCGCCAATTACAGCTTTGCCGC
>PKXK01000058.1 GCA_003132325.1 Acidobacteriaceae bacterium | reverse complement strand
GGGATTAGTGGTCACGAGTCCACAGACTTCGCACCTGAATTCCTGCCGTGTTGTCATGACCAGGTCATGTTCCTGGTCGATATCCAGTTCCAAGTCCTGTGCGATTCCCAGCCCTTCCACGGAGTAACGAAATGGTCTATTCTGTCCGGATACAGTCGCAAGAAGACATTCTCCGCCAACTCATCCGTTAATCGCAGTTGAACATCAGCGATCAATAAATGAAGCATATCTGGGTTCGTCCATTGAGACATAATTATCGGATTGTCAAGAGCGTGCACAAGAGACAGTATCGCCTTCGAGGTCATAGGTAGGAACTCGCAATACTTCGACAGGTGCCCCACATGGTAGCGCAGTTTCTTGATTAAGGCGGGGTCGTCTTTCGGATCATTGCCCCCACGTTGAGCTTCTTCGATGTCCGCAGAAATCATTGTTAATGCTTGAGCGTCCAGAACGTACTTCTCTGCATAGCACCGAAGGATTTCCGAGAGGGTCACCACCTTATCGGGGATCATCGTACACCCCCGAGGCAGACCACAACCCCTTGTGGTGTGGTGAGTCAAGCGGATACCCACTTAACGTGTATCCATCATGGGCGAGGGTGCATTCTAATAACGTGCATCCCCCGCCTTGGGGAAGTGCTGACAGGTTGGTGATCCGTTTATCTAGTTCGGGGGAGTAATTGAACAGTAGCATCTTCATAGGTATCCCCCTTTAGCGGCTGTATCGGATACTCAAACCATGCGCTCTGATTCTGTCGGCACGCGCCTGTACGCGCACGCTTGTCGATCTTGTGCCCATCGCATTCTCTCGTGCCTCCATTATTCGTGGCACGTACTTTGCGCGTACAGAAGAGACGACGCCCAAAAGTTTGCCAAGGTCCGGCATCTGACCCTCTGCGATAAGCCGCTGGGCCTCCGCCCTCAGGTCAGACGGTTTGATTAGCTTTTCCATTTCGGACTTTCTCATAGTTCCTCCATATTTCCGATATTCCGTTCCCGTAGCTCGGCTATCTGCCGTTCTATGGCTCTCTCCATCCGAATGAACATTAGGTCGTTCCACGTCAAATCCTCACCAGCGTAGTTGACGTGTAGTTCGAGCCAGTCAATCGCGTCCTCTGCTGTCGCCATGGTTGGTCCTCCCCACACCGAATGACATCCCTGCGATAGTTCTTTGGCCTTCTGAGCGGCATCTCCCCGCAGATCGTTGGCGCTGAAACTTTTCACGCCAGCACCAGCCCCGCATCCTTCATGCCCTGCGCGAGACCCCAAGCGAAACGGTGCTCGACGACCAAGGCATTCCCAAACCACTGAGCATCCGGGCTTACGTGCTCATCAATCCACCCTTTGCCTTGGGAAGTGAGCGGGCAGAACAGGAAAACTGTGCCTTCATTACGAACGAGAACGTCAGGAGTAATCGGGACAACTGAGGAACTGCTCATATGCGTGCTCCTTTGTGAAACACGCATCAGGAACAGAAAAACCGCCCAATCAGGCGGCTAGGAGAACGTTTGCATTTCTGCCGCATCGGGCCGAAGCCCATACCACCGTGCTCTCCAAGTCGGTTGGTCGCGCTTTCGCGCTGTCCTGATGCTACGTACATTCTAACTGCACCAGCGTCTTGTGAAAATGGCACGAAGGTGACCAGTAGGTAATCAGCCGCAGTCGAGCAAATCTAATCGAGACGCTGCTGAAGCAAGTGAAGGAAGAGGCGGGGAAGTAGTGTTTGTATCGGGGGCTTCCCTGTGGCGAATGCGGGCAGCCTTGGTGGCGAAGGTCAACGTGACAAAAACTCAAAAAACTCAATATCCATCACGACTTCGGCGTGCTCGTGGGCGCTTTTGATGAGTCGCCGGGGCACGGAAACCCGCGGCCCGATTCGTTTTCACAAGGTCATGGCTTGGATCCATGGTCCCGGTATGATTGCGACACCCATCCTGGGAATTATGGCCTTCGATCAAAGAAACAAAGGGGAAAAAGTCCATGGGATCGCGCAGGCGCATGGCCCGGTGGCCATCGTTACGGCGGAGGCGTTTGGGGCAGCTCTATTGTCGGTATCAGTGAAGTTCTGAGCGCAGTTTATGAATAAGAAAATATTGATCGTGTTCTTGCTCGTGACCCTCCCCACGTTTGCTGCGGACAGCCAATGGGTCCTCAAACAAAGCACACTCACCTACCATGTGTCGCACCCACTGCATGAGTCCGAGGGTGTGAGCCATGCGGCGCGAGGCAAGGGCGTTTGCCACGAAGGACAGTGCGATTTCTTGATCGCGGTAGCCGTGAAGTCGTTTGATTCCGGGGACAGCAATCGCGACCTTCATATGGTTCAGGTTACGCGCGACGCGGAGTTTCCTATCGTCACCGTACGCACACGCCTGCCCGAATCGGCTGCCGCATCGGCGACCATCAATGCTGATCTGGAGATTCAGTTCGCCAGCCAGACTGCCCAGTACAAAAAGGTTCCTTTCAAAGTGGAGACACAAGGTGGTGAGACTCACATCACGGGAACAATTCCGGCTACGCTAACGGATTTCAAGATCGATCCGCCCTCGCTTCTGACAATGCCAGTCAAGAATGACATTCCCGTGCGCGTGGACATGACCTGGCGTCCGCAGTGAATGCTGGATTTGCTGGCTTAGGTAAGTTTCCAGGATCCTGTTTCCTGCATCCCATCTGGAGGTGTAAAGTCTTGGACGGGCGGGAATCTCGGATGCGATTGTTGGTGGTAGAAGACGAAATACCGATCCAGCAGTTTCTCAAGCGAGCGCTAGTAGAGGCTGGATATCAGGTGGATACGGCCAGTACAGCACGGGCTGGCGAAACGATGGCCTTGGAGGGCATTCACGATGCCTTCGTTATCGATCTTGGACTTCCAGACTTGGATGGACTGGACTTGATTGCGCGTTGCCGAGCCCACGGCAATGCAGCGCCGGTTTTAATCTTGTCCGCCCGCCGTTCTGTCGACGAGCGGGTCCGGGGACTGGAGCAGGGCGGAGACGACTACCTCACGAAACCATTTGCGCTGCCGGAACTGTTGGCAAGACTGAGAAATCTCCTACGCAGGTCGGCGGTTCCGCAGAATGAATCGGTGCGTCTGCAAGCTGCCGACTTGCAGCTTGATCTGGTTCGTCGCGAAGCGCGACGGGGCGAACACTTGCTGCAATTGACCCCACAGGAATTTTCTTTACTGGAATATCTTTGCCGCAACGAAGGTCGAGTGGTGACCCGGACCATGATTCTGGACCATGTCTGGAAGATGAGGATTGATCCCGCAACCAATGTCGTCGATGTTCACATTTATCGTCTGCGCAGCAAAGTGGATCATGACACCCCGCGACCGCTGATTCACACAATTCGTGGTGTTGGCTACGTTCTCAAACATGCCTAAGAATTTGCGCTCGACCGCCGCTTGGCGGATCTCGATCTGGACAACACTGGCGTTCGCGCTCGGAACTGCTGTGGCTTTCTCCATAGTTTATTTCCTTGTCGCTCAGGGCATTCGGGAGCGCAGTGACACCTGGCTTAGCGGCGAAGCAGAGGTTCTGGCTCAGGTCTCGGCCGATACTCCGAGCGATCACCTCTACAAGCGGATAGTCCGAGAGGTGGCGGAGCTTGCTACTCAGGAAGTGCCGGATGAGCGCAATGGCCGCGGCGAAAGGCTGAATTCTGTCTTTTTCTTAGCAACAAGTCCCAATCGCACTGAAGGTCCATTGTGGGTAGGCCCAACCTCCAAGGATGCTTTTGTCGCCGCGATTCGGCGGGATAATTTGATTCCGGGGCCACCGAAGTCCATAACGGTGGAAGGATATCGACAAACGTTTCGCGTGGTTGAGAAGGCGCAAAACGGAAGAACGGTTTATCTCGGACTATCAGATCATGGCGCCCAACATGTGCTGCACACATTGGCCCGGCGTTTTCTCACACTTTGGTGCGGCATGTTTCTGCTCGGCTTCGTAATCTCCCACTGGAGCGCACGTCGCACCCTGTACCGTGTGGAACGAATTACAGAAACCGTCGCGCGAATTGGAACCGAAGACCTAAAGGAACGCTTGCCTGAACCTGTGAACTCAGATGAGATTTCGCGATTGGCTAAGACTTTTAATAACATGCTGGATCGGCTCCAGGCTTCAGTGAATCAGCTTCGCACTGTCACTGGCAGTATCGCGCACGACCTCAAAAGTCCAGTGACTTTGATTCGTGGAACGCTGGAATCGGCATTATGTAATGAAGGAAACGAGACATGGCGTGACTCGGTTGGTGAGGCGATCGAAGACCTGGATAGGCTCTTGCAGTTGCTGAACACCACGCTGGACCTTGCCGAAGCGGAAGCGGGTGCGCTTCACATCGATCGCCGCCCAGTTGACCTTTCCGATGTCGTGCGACAACTGGTAGATATTTACCAACCGGCGATGGCCGAGCACCATCACGAGGTGATGACTGACCTCGAAGAGCATGTGGTCGTGGATGCCGACCTGAACTTGATGAATCGTGTGGTAAGTAATTTACTTGAAAACGAATTGACTCATTTGCCTGCGGGATCCAGAGTGAATATCTGGCTCCGCTCGCAACAAGGGTCGGCAGAACTAGTGATTGAAGACAATGGCCCGGGATTTTCGCCCGATATCGGCAGCCAGGTTTTCAAACGATTCGTAAAGGGAAAGAATTCTCCCGGTCATGGTCTCGGACTTGCCTTTGTGGAAGCAGTTGTCCAGGCGCACGGCGGTGTGGCTAAGGTCTCGGACCGCCCAGGAGGCGGCGCTGTTATAACTTTGTCGCTGCCAGTGAGCGTGCTCCAAGCGGCATAAGCGCCACACTTCTAACGGGCTTCGAGAATCCTCAATTCAAAGAATCCGCTGGTGAGCAGTGTCCAGAGGGACTTATGCACTCACTTCGCTGGTGACATCTGGTACCGTGACAGGTTCGTACGCATCTTTCGCGTCCGGATTCGTTGGTCGCGCTCGGCGGCCAAAGAAGGCTTCTCTCGCCAGTTTATGAATGGTTCGGCGGTTTTGGGCGACAACCTTGAGCCATGCCATTTTCCCCATCATGGGGAAATATATCCCGCGGAAGCATAGCCGCGCGAGGAAGATGTTGATGCGATAACCAAGAGGCTCGTCAGTGAGCGCGTCGACCGCTTGAGCCAGTGCTTCCGGGCTGTACGCTTGCTCCCAACCATATTTCACTTCGGCATGAGCTTCTTCAATGGTCATCTTGAGCGGCGTGTGCGCCATCGCAAACGGGATGAATTCCTGCCAGTGCTTGGGGCGCGTGAGCCGGCCTGAGGTTTCCAGGCGCTTGTAGAGCGGGGTTGCGGGCAAGGGCGTCAGCAGGCCGAAAATGGGCAGACCCGGAGGCCAGGTTCGGACTTGCGTCAGTGTGCGCTCGGCCACGCCGGTAGTGTCGTTGTCCATACCGAAGATAAATGATGTGATCGCATAGACGTTGCGTCGCGCGAGCCGTTCGAGCACAGCCGCATACTCACCCGGCTTATTGAATCCCTTGTTCACGTCTTTGAGGTTGGTCGGGTCAATGGATTCCATGCCGATGAAGATCCACTTGCCCCCGGAAGCTGCAATTAGGTCGACGAGTTCTTCGTCGCGCAAGAGGTTAGCGCTGATTTGGGCTACCCAGTGGACCTGGGCTTTGGCAGCGATGATGTCGCGAAGCAATGATTTGGTGCGCTTTACATTGATAGCGAAATTATCGTCGATGAAGAATACGGCAATCTGGCCTTTCTCGCTGCGGGCGCGCGCCTTCAACAGTAGCAATTCATCTACCACGCTCTCGTTCGTGCGGAAGCGGATAGAGTCACCAAAGAATCCGGTCACGGTGCAGAACTCGCAGCCGTAGGGACAGCCACGGCCCGACTCAACGGGAATGATGCGGAAGGAACCCCAGCCCGTACCGACACCGTTAAGTAACGGCGCGACGGCCCTTGGCACGAGATTGAATTGAGAAAGATCGATCGATTGCCAAGGAATGACCGGGTACTCCTTTAGCGACGGCTTTTTGTCTTTCCCGGCTGCATCCACGGGCGCGTAGATGGCTTTGAGTTCGCCGCGGGCAGCGTCGTTCACAATCTGCGGCCAGGTTTCATCGGCTTCGCCCAGGGCCACAGCGTCGGCGTGGCGCGGCCCGCCGTCGCGACCGAGGGCCTCGTCGGCCAACTCGGTCACGTGAGGACCACCCATGACGACCGGAACCCCAGTGGCGCGAATGGCATCGGCGATGCGATACGCCTTGGCGATCATTCGGGTCATGGCACCAATGCCGACCAGCCCGATGTTTTCATCTCTAACGTGCTGTGCGATCTGAAACTCGTCCATGGGCTGAGCGTTGCCGTCGATCAGCAGCACTTCATGGCCGGGAGGAGTCAGGGATTTGAGCAAAAACATCCAGAGGTGCGGCATGAAATTGCGAGTCACGCCGTTGTCGGGGTTGTAGAGCAGAATTTTCATGACAGTTCCTTACTTGAATCGTCTAGGATTCACCGCACGGGACCGTCACGAACGATGCCGATCTGTTGATCTTGTTTTTCGTAGAGCCTGCTTCAACGGCTCTTGGTATCTCTCTAAAGATCCCTCGGTTCACAGTCTTCAAAACTGCGGCTCCAACTGCGCTTCTGGTGTTTGTGCCTCTTCAGAATCGCTGGAGCCGCACCCGGACGGGGCCGCGGTGCGTAACCTGTCTGGCTCCGCGAGATTCAGTAACGCTCGCCTTCTTGTCTCCCCAACATCCTGCCGCGAGCAGCCAAGCAGAACGGAACAATCCTGATCTGAGTATCCTTCAAGGACGGACATCACGAAGACAAAACGTTCGAAGTGTTCAAGCCGGAGAATGCGCGCGATTGCGTAATCAGTATCCTGTGTCCGTCTAAAACTGCAACTGACCGCATCACTCGGTACGTCTGCGACGGTCGAGTGCTTCTTGCGGGGCGCCAACATGCGAATTGCATTCTGGATAATCGTCCGCCGAGCCCAGGATTGCGCCCAGTCTCGAAACACGTAAGTTCCTTCGACGCAGTCTTCCAAGCCGGAAACAAAACATTCCTCAGCCTTCGCCAGATCGGCTGTCAGCAAGAACGAAAGCAAATGCATACTATCCATGTTTTCTGCGAACGCGGTGCAAAACTCGATGCGTGTTGCGTACGATTGCGATGTCTCAGTAGAGATCGGAGGTTTTCGTGGCATGGTCAGCTTTGTCCTCCCTGCTCTCCATTGCCCCTCAGCGTTAACCAGGTGTCAGCATCACGCGCTCAATGCCTAAACATTTTGTTGCGCACGTCGGGCCAGAACTCTTTTGCCACATTGAAGAAGGTATCCAGGGCTATTTGTTGTCCCCACTTGTTCGCGGTATTTCCAAATGATCGATTCACGGCCGGATAGTAGAGGTTGGAGATGCCTGCGGCCACAGCATTTCCGGCCAGTTCGGACGTGTTGAAGTGGTTGCGGCCATCATCGCCGCGAGTGATAACCTCCCGGCTTATCGCATATCCAGTCCGCTTCCAAAATCCCCCCGTGCCTTTCACAAAATAACGAGGATCTTGATGCAGAGCGACTGGAAATAGCCCTTCACTCATGATGTTTCGAAGATGCCGGCAACCTCCTCATACTACTAAGGTTGATGCACGTTGGAGCGCTTCGCGAGGGAACATGAACAACTTGTCATTTGTTCGCCACGATGAATTCATTCTGTAGCTGATAATCTTCCTCATGGGATCTTGGGACTGCGATCGGACGATGCGTCACCGACAGCTCGCGATCATATTTCTAATCCTCATCTTTGCTGCACCTCTCACCCGCGCTCAAGACAACTACGAAATTCAGGTGTACGGCTCTGATCTAGTCGATCCCGGACACACAATGGTTGAACTCCACAGCAATTTCACGATTGACGGCTCGAAGACAATCGTGGATGGCGTTTACCCCACCAATCATGCCGAGCACGAGACCGTGGAGATCACCCACGGCTTCAATGACTGGTTCGAGTGCGGCTTTTACATCTTCACTTCCATAACCGAGGGACAGAGCTGGCAATGGGTGGGTGATCACATCCGCCCGCGCGTTGCCGTCCCTAAGAAATGGCACTGGCCTGTAGGTGTGAGCATCTCAAACGAAATTGGCTACCAGAGGCGGCAATATTCCGTGGACACCTGGACGTGGGAAATCCGGCCCATCGTGGACCAAAAAGTCGGCCGATGGTATTGGTCCCTGAATCCGACGCTCGACCGGTCTTTCCACGGCAAGAGCGTGAACCAGGGCGTTGTCTTTTCGCCAAACTTCAAATTCAGCTACGATGTCACTCCGAAAGTCGCGGGAGGTCTGGAATATTACGGTTCAGTCGGCCCGGTGACGGGATTCGACGCCGTCTCGCAGCAACAGCACCAGATTTTCCCTGCGATTGATTTGAATATCGCACCGCGGTGGGAGATCAATTTCGGCCTCGGCGTAGGCGTCACGGGTGCGACTGACCACCTGATTGCCAAGATGATTCTGGGGTATCGCTTTAATTTCTGATCAAGAACAGGAGTGCACAAGTGATAAAGGGTATCGTGATCGGGTTCATTCTGGCCATTGCGATTTCAGTGGGTTGTGTTTTCCTCTATTTTTCTACTGGCATGGCGCCAGTCGCAACAGCCGATCCGCCTATGCCGTTTGAGAAGAAGTTCGCGAATATGGCTCTGGACGCGCATATTGAGAAGCAACACATTCCTCCATCTTCGGTGCCCGCGGACGAACCTAATTTTCTAGCTGGTGCGAGCGTATACAAACAGCACTGTGCCTTGTGTCACGGACTCCCAGGGCAGCCACCCATTGACTATGCGACAACGATGTTTCCGAAGCCGCCACAATTGTTCCGTGGTAAGGGTGTGACCGACGATCCGGCATCGGAGACCTACTGGAAGGCAGCAAACGGAATCCGTCTTTCGGGGATGCCCTCTTTCAAGACCAAGCTATCCGAGACCCAGCTATGGCAGGCTAGCGAACTGCTCGCGCACGCGAATGAGATTCCTGAATCGGTGAAGAAGGTACTTATCCCGGATTCGCCAACGGCGGCCTCGGCACCTGCACAGCCAGCGAGCTCGCCCTAGGAACAACATGGAACTTAGAGACTTCGCTGCTTGCTGAGTGGGACGGGTCAGGCCGACTCAGAAAATCAGCCTTGCTATCATAGGCGCGTGTCCGGGGCCAAGTTTTCTACCTTAATCGCGGTGTTCTTCTTAGACTATTCGCTGGTCATGGAGCGAATGGATGGTTTGTTGATTAACGTTGACCGGGACCTGCAGAGAAGAGGTAAAGAGGCGCTGAAGGAGGGCAACAGTAATGCCGAGCGGTGCCTCACACTGCTCAATGTCATGGTTCGTTTCGCAAGAAACTCCTACTACGCCGTACGATACGTCGCCCCCGGAGACCCGTCGGAAGATTCCAGACTAAAACCGAATTACGTATTGGTGGTCCCTGCCATCAACAGACAACTCCTCGATTTGCTTTTCAGTTTGGTATACATGCTGGATGATCTTAACGTGCGGTCGCTTCAATATCAGCGAGCAGGATGGCGAGAGCTTTATGAAGAGCAGCACATGTTGAAATCGCATTTTTCAAGAGACCCCGCATGGCAACAACATTTTAGGAACGTCAAGAAAGTGCTAGATGACATGGTTGTGCGGTATGGCATCATGAAGGAAGAGCGTAAGGACCCAGGACTTGTCCCTTTCTGGAAACATCCGTTTGAGCTGAAGGACGAAAATACGGAAAGCAGACCCTTCCTCCGATACTTGGAAAAGTGGCTCTATGCTGATACGTCCGCTCAAGCGCACCTGAGTTTTGGTGGACTGGTTATGGTCGGGATATTCTTGGTAGCGGATATGGTCGGCGGACAAGATGAAGACATTGTTAACAGCAGGATCATTAAGCAGTACCATTTCAGACATATCTCACGGACCGCGTTTGTCACCTTGGCCATTGCTACCGAAATTGACGCTTACTACAAGCTGGGGAACGAGAAGGCGGCTGCCTACCTCTGGAACATCTTCGCTGAGTACGTTGTCGAAGCGAAGGAGATGTTTGAACAGCGTTACGAGAAGCTGTTGACCGTGTGACCTTATTTCTCCCTCTTGACTTCTTGACTCTGGCCCATCTTTTCTTCTGTGCGGCAGAGATGCGTGCCCGAGCAGCCTACTTCTTCGCCGCTTTCAACTTCGCCCACCTTGCCCGTTGTGCCGCTGCAATTCTTTTTCTGCCTGCTTCTGATATTGTGCGCTTGGGTTTCGGCGCGTGACCTTTCGCCGTTGCCCACCGCGCTTTCTGCGCGAGGCTCATCCGCTTGTTTTGGCTCAGCGTGAAAT
>PKXK01000035.1:3163-11435 GCA_003132325.1 Acidobacteriaceae bacterium | reverse complement strand
GCGAGCGAGGAGCAAAAGAGTCGGGGTTATTTTCCCATCCCCGCGAAAAGGTTCAATTCAAAAATCCTGATGCCATTTTCGCTATGGTTCACAGAAAGTTACCGAGCCCCTTCTGTGCATGCACCGGGAGTGCGTATGGACCGTCAGCCAGAACGCTCGTGTCGCAAAAGTCTAAAGTTTTGCGACAGCAGACCAGAGGCCGGATTTGTGCCAGTTTCGCCGTCGCAAAACATAGGTGCGAAACGATTTCTTTTTGCGATATGTTTTGCAGCCGTGACTCTGGAATGATCCTTTTCGGGGCGTTGGGCAAAGAACCCCATATACAAAAACCCCCATAATATACTTTTCACTCATGCAGGTTTTTACAGGGCAAGTTTTTTTGCTCCCGGTGCCGAGAAAGGCTGGGCCGGGGCTGTTGGTCCAGAAGCTGTCAGGTCCGGCGCCGGCAGCGGTTGCGGGCAGGCTACAGAATTGTAGCAACTTGCCAGGCTGCCGCCCCCCCACTGTATGCCGTTGTCGTCCAGAGTCGCTGATGCGCTTGTTGTCGTCCATTGCGATTGCTGGTTGTTAGGGTTCTGCGGGTAGTCTGCTGTTTCGTTCCAGTTGTCTTCTTCCTCTTCTTCTTCTTCTCCTAATTCCCAATCATCATCGTCATTGTTATCGTCGTCATCGTCGTCTTTATCATCATCGTCATCGCCGTCGCCATCGGGATCGTTCGGGTTTGTCGTCGTACCGTTGATGAAGGGAGATCTGTCCTGCAACAGTTCCGCCTGCGTCTTGACGCCGCCATACCGGAACGGGCTTGTCGCGTCTTTTTCTTCTTTCGCGGCTTCTTCTTCCTGTTCGTCAGTTAAAGTCTTGTCCGATGTCACGAAATCCCCCCGCCGTAACAATGGCATTGTCTTACCATCTATATTTTATGAAAAAGGTTAATTTTCCGTCAAAATCCCTGATTTTTCAGCCAATTTGCAAACGCCCGCGAAAGTGCTACACAGGATTGGGGTTTAGGGAGCAACGGAACGTAAAACCGGGTTAAGACAGGTGATGCTCCCGTGTCGCCACCCAGCAGCGACAGGGCAGAGCAGCACTGGTCTGGTGTTGAGGCCGCGCTGTCTTGCACAAACGATCGTTTGCGCAATGGGTCTGCCTGAACGGCACATTGAGGATATTTACGTTGCAAAAATGTATTGCGCATCCGGTTTCAAGCGCAATAGGTTTGTGCAAGGCCAGATTGCCGGTAAAAGCCTGTGTTTCTGCTAGTCAACGAGGTATCGCAATCCTGCCCAGCCTGTCGCAGCTGAGCCCTTACGTGTAGTTTCTGGTCCGTTTCTCCCCAAACCCCAATGATAACGTCCTTTATCATTCGCGATCCAGACGGACGTGAGTGTCGCCTTTGCGAATGCCTGAACCTGAAATCAGGCACACAACTGGGACACAGCCAATCGTGAATGATCAGATTTCATGCGGGTAGGGGCGACGAGCAAACTGATCGGCCGCCAGTCGTCTAACGGTTAGGCGGGTCGTGCGCAAATCCAGCCCGATTCTCTAGTTCTCGGCGGGAGCGTTCCAGTTCCTCGGCGATGAGCTTTTCGTCGGGAAGGACGGTCTTATACTCGGCGGCGAGCACTTTGTTGGGAAGATTCTCAAGTGCGTAATGGGCCTCGGCGGCCCCTTTTTCGGCGCAGAGAATGAGGCCGATCGGCGGGTTCTCGCCGGGTTTCATCCAGTGCTCCTTGGCGTAGTTGAGATAGAGGTGCATTTGCCCAGCATCGGCGTAACTGAATTTCCCAACCTTCAGATCCACGATTGAAATCGTTCGCAAACGGCGATGAAAGAAAATGAGGTCAATGCGAAACCATGTGTCATCGATACGGAGCCTGCGCTGGCGACCAAGAAAGGCAAAGTCATCTCCCAATTCCAAGAGAAAGTCGGTAAGGCGCTGGATGAGCGCCTCCTCCAAGTCCGACTCGGAGTATTCGTCTTTGAGGTTAAGGAATTCGAGGACGAACGGGTCCTTGATTGTTTCTTCGGGTGTCACCGCGTCGCTGGGTTGGGAAGTCTCGGCCTTCTCCAGCATGGCGGCTTTGTTCTGTGAGAGCGCGATGCGTTCGTAGAATTGGCTGCCGATCTGGCGATCCAATTGACGGACAGACCATCCAGAACGGAGAGCCTCGGTTTCATAAAAAACTCGCGCCTCCGGGCGCTTGACGCCAAGTAGGCGAACGTAGGCTGACCAGGGCAAAGGGAAGCAGGCAGAAAGAGTCGAGGTGCTTGACGATAGAGGGTTTAGATTGTTGAAAGGAAGTAACTTGCAAGATTCTTTCGACAGTGTTGAAAGAATCTGCCCCTCGGACCAGGCACGGTAAAATGCTCGCATTCTCCAGAGATTGATATTCCCAAACCCCCGGCCAAACTGCTTGGTCAAGTCTTTGGCAAGTAGTTCCAGAAGTTGTTCGCCGTAGTTCGCTCGGGCCTCTCCTTTAAGTTCCTGCTCAACAATGCGCCGCCCAATCTCCCAATAGGCGGCAGTCATGATCGAGTTGACATTTCGGGCGGCGGAAGAGCGGGCGGCCTTTAGCAGTTCGACGATTTCAGCGCGGATGTTGTTGTAGTTCTCCGGGATGATTGTCATTATTGTCATTGCGACTCCTCCATCATAAATTGCTGCCCCTGTTAGATCGCTATCCCTAGTCCTTGCGCGACGGATGGAGCTGGGTTGAGTTCCAAGGCGGAGGTCTTCGAGACATCGGCGCCCAACTGAGGGGCAAGTTTTGCCATGTTGTCCGTGAAGAGCGTGGCCTCGTGGCTGGCGCGGGAGAGGGAGACGTAAGCGAAGCGGCTGTTGAGCAGGTCGGGGTGAACGCTGGTATCGGCGTGGACGAGGACGCGTTCGGCGGTGAGTCCCTGGGCGCTGTGGCTGGTGACGGCGTAGCCGTGGTCGAAATGACGATGCTCGCTGGGGTTGAACTCGATCTGGCGGTTGTTGTCGAGGCGGGCGGAGAGGCGTCCATCGGGATGGACGGCCTCGATGGCGGCCAGTTCGCGATTGGCGACGCAGAGCGATTTATCGGGCGCGGTGAACTGGATACGGTCGCCTACAGAGAACTCGCGGTCGATCTCGCGGTATACGCTGACGCCAGTCAGGCGGCGGGGATCGTAGGTGGCGCATTCTCCGTTGGCTTTCTCGACCGTGAGCTGGTTGGTAAGCGGGTCGATCGCTGCGACCGACGCGTAACTGCCCGCTTCGATTCCGATGGTTTTGCTACCGCGCGTGTAGCGCACTACGTCTCCGATCTCATAGTGGCTGGCCCAGGAGCGTTCGGCTCCGGTCATATCTTGACGCGGAACCAGGACGCGGAACGTATGATCTTCCTTTGCAAGGGCGCCGGTGGCTTTCAACTCCTGGCGAACGGCGGCGTTGAGTTCGCGGCGGGAAGCATTGTCGGGGGAGATAATGAGAGTGTTCTCGGGCGATTCGACATAGCTCTTGGCGATGGCTCGGACGCGCTCTTCTTTGTCGGGAATTTCCTTTACCCGGCCCTGCTGTCCGAGTGCGTCGAGCGCAGCGGAGATTTGGCCCATGGCCAGCAATTCGACGGTGGATTTCAGAGCCGGGTCTTTTTGACGCACGATCTCATCGAGCTTGGCGGTGCGCATCCCGGCTTCTTGCAATTGCTCGAAAGGACGGCCCGCTTCGACGCCCTGATGCTGGCGTGTATCGCCGATCAGAAGCACGCGGTCATTGCTGCCGAGCCGTGCAAGAAACTCGCGCATCTGGTTCGTGCTGGCAAGGCTGGATTCGTCAATAAAGAAGAATCGTTTCTGTTCTGGATTCGGTTCTGTGCTTTGTCCACGGGCGAGAAAACCTTGTAGGGTTCCGGCGTGGACTCCCGCCTGTTCCAGTTGCTTCGCCGCGCGAGAGGTCGGGGCAAAGCCTTCGACCCGATAGCCCTGAGATTCCGCCGCACTGCGGACGACGGTGAGGGTGGTGGTCTTGCCCGCGCCCGCAAAACCCTGGATTCCTTGGATGCGGTCGGGGGAACTGAGCACATCTTCGATGACACTCTTCTGTGGCCGATTTAGATGCTGGTGCTCGTCGGCAGCGCCGATGGCCTGGGGACGCGAAAGAACTGGCTCGACTTGGTTTTGTCCATCGCGCATACGGCGGAGGACTTCCTGCTCGGCGGCGATGGTTTTGGCGGTGGTGAACTGACGGCCCGGAACACCTTGCTGCCGTTCAATGATTTGAAATTCCCCGGTAGCCAAGCGGGCGTCAAGATGGGCGCGGACCTGGTCATGAGTGATCTCGCCCATACCTCGGCGCAACCCGTCGCGGATCAGGGCGCGTTCGTCTACAACCGCCTCGCGCTCGAAGTTCTTGTCGCGGGAAAAGGTGAGAGATTCTCGAACACGGTCAACCGAGTTCATGGGCTTCTCTTGATGCTGAAGCCTCTCATGGGCTGTCCGGACAACGGCCTCGGCCTGGTGTCCAAAGTCTGCCGCGAGCTTTCGGTGCGCAGCCATTACCTCGGCTGGCGAATGGATTTCTTTACGGTCGCGGGTCGAGTGCGCGGCGATTTCGGCAGCCTCTTTCCCTGAGCGGCCCGTGCGTTCGAGGTAATCACGAATCTGTTGGCTGCGGGGACTGGATGCGTCGAGGTATTCCTGTGTGTATCCCTTGATTTCAGGCGCACCGCTCCGGCCGGTCGTAATTTCGTAGCCGAGTTGGCGTAGCTTGTAAGTCAGCTCCGATTGATAGATGGCCGTGGCGAACTGCTGCGAAGCAAAAAGACTGTGCGGCTGAATCGCACGGTGCAAGCCGTTGCCGCGCTCGGTCACATTGAAGATAACGGTATGGGTGTGAAGCTGTGGCGCGACATAGCCATCCACCGGGCGGGCCGTATCGTGCTCAAACTTGGCTGCGATAAAGTTGCCCGTGGTCTCGGGCGGATGATTGCCGCCGATGCGGGCTTGTGTGTAGCGTTCGAGTTGGTCGAGGGCAACGCGGACGCTCTCACGATGCGCTTCGCGGACGCGCTCATCGCCGCCGACCAGCGCGGTGATCGAGACCGATTTGGGCGCGGAAAAGGTCGCATCCCACCCGGCTCGGTGCTCCATCGTCTTGACGGTCTTGCCGTCGGCGTCCTGATATTCATACGACGCTCGTTGTCGAACAAACTGCTCGCCGGTCTGCGGATGCTGACCCTGGCTGAGTTTCGCAAAGTCCTCGGCGGAGACGGCCCCGGCAAGGCCGAACTGTGGGCCCAAGCGGCCTTGCCATTCGCCTGCGATGACTCCGCGCTGCGACCAATAGTTCTGTTCCTTGTCGGTGAATTCCTTCTGGTGGTAGGTCTGTGCCTGGCCTGCGGATAGCGGCTTTGAGATCGTCAGCATGACTGTCTACTCCATCTGGTTCTCGGGCGGTTGAACCGCATATTCGGGAGTCAGGAGATTGCCTTGGATCTCCTCCGGTTCGGCGGGAAGCGGCGTGCTTGGCACGATCAGGTCGTCCATTTTCCGCTCGGCAAAACCAGGCCCCTTCTCTTCGAGCGCGACGAATGGAAACGAGAATCGCGCGACATGGTTGCCGTACTTTAGAAAGCCGCGCAGGTCGTCGAGGCCGGAAACCTCTGAAGGCAGAACAAGCGGCTCGGTTTGCCGGTCGAGCGCAAAGTTGCGCCCGGTGCGGGAGCCGTCGTAGTGGGTCTCGCGTAGCCGCTCGATTTCGATTTCGCCGATGGCGTCACTGACCCATTTCGCTGCCCGCGGCTCGGTAGTGCGGAGGAAAATCTTCGTGGCCGGTTGCGACAACATGGCTTCGGCGTCTTCGCCGTAGCGGGCCTCCATCTGGCTGCGCCCCTGGAAGCCCAGAATGACCGGGTTCTGCGATTTGCGATTCTCCGTAATCGCGGTATGAAGCTGCGGTAGCCGCTGCAAGCTCGCCAGCTCGTCGATGACGAACCAGACAGGTTTTTGGTCAGGCATGGGTTCGTTCAAGAGGCGCAGAACGAGCGTGTCAATCCACAGACTGATGAGAGGGCGAAGTGCTTCGCGCATGGTTGGGCGTGAGGTGATGAAGATCCAACCACGTCGCGTCTCGGCCCACTTCGTCGCAGTCCATATAGAGGTTGTTTCGTCTTCCTTGGGCAGAAGCCGGAAGCTGTCCGCGCTCATATTGAGAGACCCGAGAACGCCAGTCCGCTGTTGCGGGGCCTTCGGATCAATCAGCATCCAATACTCGGTTCCCTTGACGCGGCGGTCGATCTCGGCGGGATCGGACATCCACTGGACGAGTTCAACCGGCGTCGGCAGATAGGTGAGCAGATGCGCGAAGATTTTCTGCGGAGCTTCGACAAAGAAGCGGTTCGTCACGCCTTCGGGTTGGTACAGCGACACGGCCAGGGCCTTGGCTTCGGCTTTGCGCCGGAGTTCTTTCGAGGGGTTCCAGTACGGCATCCGGGCATCGAGCGGATTGAGCACGATGTCGCCCCGGTGCTCATCGTAAAACTGTTTCACAAACTCGCAGGCGGGATCGTAGACGATGGCGCTGTCGCCGCGAGCATCCACCTGATAAAGCATCTGGCGGATGATGCTGGACTTGCCTGAACCGGTGTCGCCGACAATGAGAAAGTGCTTGTTCTCGGCGTCGCGTGGAATCCGCAACGGGCGCTTGGAATCGTTGGTCGCAATGCCGATGCCACTGCCGGCAACGGCCTTCGTGAACTGGCGTGGACTGACAAGAATCGGCCCTTTTAACCGCCTTCCATACCGCAGTTCCTTACGCCGCTGGATGTCCTTGCGGATCGAAAACGGAAGCTGCAATACGAACGCCGCGAGACCAAGAATGAGTTGTGCGTTGAAGAGCCGTTCGAGAGGAACGTCGGTATAAATCCAGTGCTCAATCCAAGCGTGAAAAGTCTTGTTCGAGTAACTGCGTGGCGGCTCGCGAAACAGCAAGCGGAGGCCCTGCTGCTGCGCCTGCGCGGAAAGTGCAAGCGGCAGTGGCGCGCCCGTAAGTTGCGGCGTCGTCCCTGTCTCTACGTCGGCGTCGAGTGCGGGTCGCGGCTGCGACTTGCCGTCGGAAACATAGAGTAGCTGATAGCTGTCGGCATGACGCGTGAAACTTGGCATCTCGCTGCGGAGATAGTACGGCACGTAGTAGCGTTCGAGCGGTAAAAGGCCGTAGTGGAATCGAACATAGACAAACAATCCTGTCGCTAGGAGCGAGAAGAGGAGAGCGCTCAGGGTATAGAGACAGGTGCGTGGTGGCCAGATGATCGACTCCCTGCGGCCCCATTGTTGGACGGTAGGCATAAGCTATTTCTCCTTGTTCTGGCTGCGCTTGGCGAGCAATTCCTGCGCCTTCGCGGCCTTGGTGGTTTGGACTTGTCGAAACAGAATGGCGAGTTGGTCCGGGGCGATCTTGTCGCCTCGCAACAGCGGTTCAAGCGTGTTCATCAGCAGCATTTGAATGCCGACGAGTTCGGTGAAAATGTGCATCTCCATCTGCGCCTGACTGGAACCTTCAAGGCTATGCAAGAGCACATCGCGCACCCAGTCGGCGAGTGTCGTTCCCTTCGACCACGCGACGCTCTCAAGCGCGGTGTACTCGCTCTCCGTGAAACGCGCCGATAGGATGCGAGTCCGGGCAATTGGCCGCTTGGAGCCGTTGGTTGTGGATTGGAATGGGATCGGGCTTTCCATCGTTGAACCTCCTGTTTGCGTCGCGTTAACGAACGTAAACGCTGTATACGGCCAATTCCGCAAGTACTTCAGTGCAAGAGTGTTGACGTTTGTAGACGGGCGTTTACGCTCGTGTACCCTTCAAGGGGTGGAGTGTCTAAATTCTTCCGGTGCGAAGCACCGTTCTTGCTCCGGCACGAAATTGAATGCAGGATCACGCTTTCATTACCCGCACAGAAGCCGTGGACTCCACCCCCGCTCCAAGCTTCTTTGCAGGATGCTGCGCCTCATCCTTCGCATCTTTATTTGGGCCTTTACGGACGTGCAACGTGGAAGCGACCTGCTTGGCCTGTGGCGTCTTCAGAAAGTCCTGGAAGTCGCGGTCCTTCGAGAAGACATAGTTGAGCGCCTTGTCCACCACATCGTCGGCGGATGCGTGGACGAAAGCGGCGTATTGATCGACCTGCTCGGCGGTGGACTCGTCCAGCCGAACAGAAGCACTGATGTAGCGGCTCAAGTTGATTTGAAGTAGTGGCATTTCCTCTCCTTTATTGGTGTTGAATCAAACGATCTTTCTCCGGGCAATCAT
>PKXK01000035.1:0-3101 GCA_003132325.1 Acidobacteriaceae bacterium | reverse complement strand
CCAGCTTTCGCGTCAGCTTCGCAGCGTCCTTTCCATGGGCAAGTTCATCGAGAATCCACGCCCAATCGCGTTCGGAATTGGTGTGCTTATCGGGATGCTTTCGCGAGGTGATTGAACGGGACGCAAGCAAGGCATCCGCCGCCAACATATCCAGCCGGAAGTCATCGGAATTCCAAGTGGAATCGCCGGGGTATTCGATTGTGACGGGATACGCCGGATCGTACTTGCAATTCAGGAATCCCGGCAGGCGGAGAACCCGGTTGCAGTCCGTGCAGGCGGGATCGCCGCCAAAAGTAATCGCAAGCAGTTTTAGGGCGCTTTCCTGCTGTTCAAGAGTGAAGCCGTCAACTCGCCAGAGGATTTGGTATTTACCGAGCGATGTCGAGAGGACTGCATTTGGCGGGGGAACCGCTTCAGAGGCCCGGAGCGAAGTGAGGCGGGCCTCTCCGTCGGTATCCACATCAAGGTACAGATGCCGCACCGCGGCGATGCACTCTTTGGTGCGTTTGCGGCTGCCAGAGCGCAGCGGATTGGCAGCCACATAGATGTTGGCGCCGATAGAGTTCTCATGAGCGAGCCAGCCGAGGTAACGAGGCGCAAGCGCACGCTCCAGAGGGACGATTCGCTGAAGAATCCCGGCAGGATTCTCGCGTCGAAGTAGCAGTGCGATGGACTCGCCCGGAGCGAAGCAACGGGTGAGAAAGTCGGCGGCGGTATTCGCCGCATTCTGCGTCCTATGCTGTGGCATGTTTCACCTCGAATACGGGTTCGATCAGGAAGCGTTTCGCGTCGCGGTCGTAGCCGCGAATAGCCAGCACTTCGCGGACGATGCGGCGGCCCGGTTGACGCTCGACATGGATGACGAAATCGACGGCTTCTGCGATCTCGGCCTCGGTGTCGGAGAAGGTGGTCTGCGCGTGGCTGCGCATGACTAGATTGGCGAAACGGCGAAGGGCTTTCTCCGCCGAATTGGCATGGATCGTCGCCAGCGATCCCGAGTGGCCGGTGTTGAAGGAATCGAGCAGCGTTCGCGCTTCGGTTCCACGCACTTCGCCGAGGATGATTCGGTCGGGTCTAAAGCGAAGTGCGTCCTTCAATAGATTGTCGAAAGACACATCGGTCTTGAACGTATCGGTCTGGCATTCGGCGGCCACGATGTTCGGCTTCTGGATTTGAAGTTCCGAGGTATCTTCGATAACGACGAGGCGTTCCTCGTCTGGAATGAAGTCGGCCAATATTCGCAATAGCGTGGTCTTGCCGGTTCCTGTTCCGCCGCTAATAAGCAGCGTCTTTCCACTGCGAATCTGCTCGGCCAAGAGGTCTGCGACCGCCTGGGTCAGTGTGCCGCGAGCAATCAGGTCATTGACCGTGTAATGACGGCTGGTGAACTTGCGTATCGCAATTGCCGGGGCCGGGCTTACGAGCGGCGGAATCCATGCCGCAAGGCGGCTTCCGTCCTGAAGCTGCGCGTGTAGTCTAGGATTGTCTTCATCGAGCTTCTTGCCGAGTTGATTGGCGATCACTTCGAGGCCGGTGCGCAGCTTGCCAGCGTCGAAGGAAATGCCCGGTTCCTGGCACAATCTTCCGTCGCGTTCATAGAACCACGCGGCATTCGGATTACCCATGATTTCGCTGATGCTTTCGTCGAGCAGCAGTGTCTCAATTGGACGAAGGAATGGGAGGATCAATTCAAAACTCATAGCGAAAACCTCACAGTGTGGAAGCCCAGCGATTAGCCGGGCTTCCAAGAGTGAAAACAGTGGCCTACGCGGCCGGTTCTTCTACGGGACTGTCATCGTGCTCCCGATCTTCCGGGGCGGATTTCTCAGCGCGGTCCAGCTTCAGGATCGAGGCGACCCGAATTTCCCAGACACGCTGCTTCGAGTCCGTCTTCTTGCTGTCGTACTCCCGGCTGCGCAGTTCGCCTTCCACCTGGATATGCGCACCCTTGGTGAGCGTCTTGGCGAACTCCGCGAGCTTGCCGAAGACGACGCAACGGTGCCATTCGGTGTGCGAGATGTACTTGCCATCCTTCTTATAGGAGGACTTGGTTGCCAGCGAGAGCGTGGTCAGGCTGCGATTGTCGTTGGTGCGAACTTCTGGGTTGCTGCCGACAAAGCCGATGAGGGTTACTTTGTTCTGGTACATAATCGTGTCTCCGTTTGTTGAAATTCCCGTTGTTGCTCGGGTCACNNGAGACCCCGAAGGGGCGCGGAACGCGAAGCAGAAGACCGAGTGCCGCCGGGCGCCGGAAAGGCCCCGAAGCTGTGACCAAGCATAAGACGGGATACATAACGGCAGATACGCTCCAGAGCAAAATTGTCATCGGCGTCTTGGCGAAAGAAGTCCGCCGCAATCGCAGCTCGATTTGAGTAGGCATGTCCGTCGCAAGAAGGGCATAATTCGCCACCGTCGTTGCGGGTCGGCAGGCCCGCGTTAGCCCGCTCTACAAGACACGGGGACAGGTGGGGGAAGTCAGCCGGATTGGCAGCAAGAAACGACATGGATAAGCCCCTGGGATAGTCGGTTCGTCCTTAGCTGAACGCCTGGTCGGCCCGGAAGCGTACGATGGTCAGGCCGAGAGGGTTCACGGCAAGCTCATTGTNNCGAACTCGATGCGCGCCGAATACGGCGATTGCCGCAGGTCGTCGAGGATGACGTTTTTAATCTCCACATCGACATACGGAAGGGTGCTGTCCTTGATGTAAGTCTGAATGATGTTGTCCCGGCGTTCCTGGTCGATCACGGCGCGCTGCACGTCGCTATTCAGGAAGTAAAGCGAGTCGGTTTGGTCGCGCTCGACGGTGAAGCGGTTGCGGCTAAAATACAGTTCTGCCCAGCGCGAAAGATAGTATTTGTTCTCCGCTTCTTGCGGGCGGTACTGGAAGTTGCGGTAGTCGATGGCTTCGGCGTGTCCCACGTCGTTGATCCGCACAATCATGGGGTGCATGTCGGCGAGCGCCTTCTGGCTCTTGTAGGTGAGCGCCGCCAGTGCGAAACAAACAACGGCGAGCACAAGGATGGTCACCTTCAGATAGGTGTTCATGACCAGCGGATCGCCGTACTGTTCCAGGTAGCGTTCCGCGGCGCGAGTGATCTCC
>PKXK01000175.1:35869-37414 GCA_003132325.1 Acidobacteriaceae bacterium | reverse complement strand
TGATAACCCATCGCTGCCATTTCATTTCAGCACCCGATCCTTAGTCTCATGATAACGTGATCGTCGGACGAGGTCCCAGGTCTTAGGTCTTAGGAAAACCTTGGGATGATTTTCCTAAGACCTAAGACCTAAGACCTGACCCCCGAATCCGCCGCCGCTGCGGCCCGAGAACTTTCGATGAGAAGAATTACCGTAGCAGTTCTGCTTTTCTTCGCTGCCCTGTCCTTTGCTGCGAAACAGAAGGCCGCGGCAGGTCCCGAGCTCCTCATCCGACTCGAAGCTGAATTCGCCGAGGATGTTGCCCGGCACGGCCACGACGCCTTTCTTACCCACTTCGCCGAAGATGGAGTCGAAGTCGTGGACGGCGGCGGCTTCGACAGCCTAGACGCGATGCGCAAACAACCCCACTGGCCCGAAGGCACGACTCTCACTTGGACGCCGGTCAAAGCCGACATGGCCGCATCCGGCGATCTCGGCTACACCTACGGCAACTACGTTTACACCGCCAAGAATAAAGAAGGCAAACTCGTCGCCAATTACGGCAAGTACACTTCGATCTGGAAGAAGCAGAAGGACGGCCAATGGAAGGTGGTCGTTGACATGGGGAACTCCAGTCCCGACCCAAAAGCAAAGTAGGGACGGGGCCTGCCCCGTGTCAGGCTGCGGAACGATTCGTCTTCCCGTTAATCTAGGGTGGCTCACCGCCTCAGAGCGCGCATCAGAACGTCGGTCGTCCCTCCGGGGCTTTTGTTCTGTGGCGCTTTGTTCCACGGCTTTTGCCGCCGAAGGCGACGCTGCCGCGCACCACCAGTTCTCACCGGTCCGAGACGCGGCAAGCCGCGTCTCTCCACAAGATTAGTTTCTCTTTGAACGAATCGCTGCCATCAGGTTCACTGCGGTCGAGACATCGACGCCATAACGCTCGCCGCCACGCACAATCGGACCGCCGATGGCGTCCAGTTCGAGCTCGCGCCCGGCGGCAAGATCTTTCTGCATGGAACTGCGCATCCCCGGTGGCCCGCTGCCGATTGCTGTGAGGATCGGCGCCGCGTCCACCTGCGCGCCGCTCGCATTGGCTACGGCGCAGGCCTCGGTGATCGCGGAACTCAATTCCGCTTTCCACCGAGCGTCCGCAAGAACCTCTCCAACATTCATGTCCGACGCGGACGTTACCAGCGCAATCGGCGCAAGGAAACAAAGCTTGCCCCAAAGCAGAGTCTGCTCATTCGGAATGAACTGGCAGGTGAACCCAAGATTGCCCAGCTGTCCGATGATGGCTCCCAAGAGCGGCTCTAAGTTGGCGGCGAGATTGAAGCGAACGAACGGGGATCGTTGGATGAACCGCCCCGGAGCAATCCGCTCCGCTTCCACCGCGATTGTTGCCGGAGCCACGCGCTCACTTCCAAATCGCGCCCGCAGCACGGCGACATGGTCCACTCCGTTGAGCAAAGGAACCACGCAGCCCGGCGACGACCGCACAGATTCGAGAGCATTTTGCAGTTGATAAGTTTTGGTTGCGATCCACAACACGTCAACCGGTTCTGT
>PKXK01000175.1:6901-35863 GCA_003132325.1 Acidobacteriaceae bacterium | reverse complement strand
CGATGCCAGTACGGTGCCGACCAACCCTCCGATTGCTCCCGCTCCCAAAATTGCGTGTTTCATATGCCAGCGCTCCCCCGAAACAATACGATATTTTTGGATGTGCGGCCACTTTCATCTTCGACCCGCCTTTACGCTGCGCCGTCGATTCTGTCACACTGGCAACTGGCCACTGACCACTGGCTACTGGGTTCCATGGGCAAAATCCACATCCTTCCCGAAAGAGTCGCCAACCAGATCGCTGCCGGCGAGGTGGTCGAGCGACCCGCGTCGGTGGTGAAGGAACTGCTGGAGAACGCGCTGGACGCCGGTTCCACGCGCATTCGCATACAGGTCGAGGCGGGCGGGAAGAAGCTGATCCAGATTACCGACAACGGCTGCGGCATGGTGCGCGACGATGCCATGCTGGCGTTTGAGCGCCACGCCACTTCGAAAATCAAGGACACCGAGGACCTGCTGAGCATCTCCACCCTCGGATTTCGCGGCGAGGCACTGCCCTCGATTGCTTCGGTTGCCCGTCTGCATCTGGAAACCCGCGCCGAAGAAGAAGCGGCCGGGACGGTCCTTGAAATTAACGGCGGCAAAATCATCCGCGTGGAAGAGGCGGGACTGCCGCTGGGGACTTCGATCACGATTCGAGATCTCTTCTTCAATACGCCGGCGCGCAAGAAGTTTCTAAGATCGGAATCGACCGAGCTCTCCCACATCGTTTCGCTCGTAACTCACTACGCGCTGGCGCATCCGGAGAAACATTTCGAGTTGCACTCGGCCACCAATGCCTTGCTGGTGGCCCCGCCCGTGGCCGGTCATCGCGAGCGTGTGTACCAGGTTTTTGGACGCGAGACCCTCGACCAGTTGATTCCGCTGGCGGCCGTGCAGCCCCTGGAGCGAATCGGATTGCCGCAGCCTCCGCCGTGGCGGCGCAGTGCGGAGAGCGTCGTTAGCGAATCCGCCGAACGCGCGGATGAGGCCACGCGGGCGGGGGCGCCCGCGCCACACGATTTCGGCGAGGTGCGCCTGCATGGCTTTGTATCCAAGCCGGAAATTCAGAAACTCAACCGCAATTCAATTTTTATTTTCGTGAATGGACGCCTCATTCGCGACCGTCTCATTCAGCACGGGATCACCGAGGCCTATCGCAACATTCTGGCGCCAACGGTCTATCCCGTGGTTCTGCTTTTTATCGAGATGCCAACGGCCGAAGTGGATGTAAACGTGCATCCTTCAAAGACCGAGGTGCGTTTCCGGCAGCAGACGGTAATTCATGATTTCGTGCGCGAGTCGGTGCGGGCGGCGCTGATGAAGGCGCGGCCGGTCCCGCAGTTCCTGACGGAAATTGGGGCGCAGCCAACCGCGAGCCCTGGCCTCAGCAGCCCCGGCCTTACGAATCGCCAATTCAGCGACGGCTCGCGCGGCGGCGATGATCTTCAAAACGATGATCTGCAGCGGGCCCCGTGGCGCGACCTGTACGAGCCAGCGGGGGCGGGCGGCTTCGCGCTGCAGGCACCGGCGGTTCCCCCGGCGACCGCGCGGTTTGAATTCGAAGGCGGAATTGCGGTCGAGGCCAACGCGGCGGTATCGCTGGCGCGCGCGCCGGAGGCGTCGATGCCTCAACCGGCGATCGATCCTCAGCCAATTCCCGATCACGGCTGCGCGCCGCCGATTCCGCAGGAGGCGCAAACTGCGCCCACGCTCGAGTCGCTGCGAACCTTGCGGCCCCTCGGCCAGATTCGAAATTCATTCATTCTTGCCGTCAACGAAGACGGCCTCTGGATCATCGATCAACATGTGGCCCACGAGCGCGTGCTGTTCGAGCGAGTGCTGCGGCAACGCTCGGCGCGGCGGGTCGAGAGCCAGCGTTTGCTCATGCCGCTGGTCATTGAACTGACTCCGGCGCAGCAAGCGATCTTCAGCGACATTGCCGAGGAACTTGCCTACAACGGTTTTGAAGCGGAACCCTTTGGCGCGCGCAGCGTGGCGGTGAAGGTCGCGCCGGCGGGGGTGGACGCGGCGCGCATCGAGCACATGCTGAACGAAATCTTCGAGCAACTCACGCGCGAAGACCAGGCCATCAATCTGGAAGCAGTGCGGACGCGCATCGCCGCGTCGATTGCATGCCACGCCGCCATCAAAGTCAACATGCCCCTCGAACAAAACAAAATGGAGTGGCTGCTAGCGGAACTGGCGAAGACCGAGCATCCCATGACCTGCCCGCACGGCCGGCCGGTGGTGCTGCGCTATTCCATGCAGGATATTCAGAAGGCGTTCAAGAGAATCTAGCTCTCCGCTGTCAGCTCTCAGCTATCAGTGTGCTCGTGCCGGTCCATCAAGAGGGAACTGGTCACTGATCACTGAGAGCTGATCGCTGATAGCTGAATGTGTTCTAATCGAAATCATGACCGACTCGGAACTCCTGCAGGCTCGCACGCAAAAGTGGCGGCTTGAGGGCCAGCCTGTACGCACTCTCGAGGAAGCGCGAGCCTTCCTCGAATCGGTCGGATTTTGTCTCATGTATCCGATGCGGCCTGCCCTTCTGTTGCCGACTTTTGTGGGAGCCTGGGTGGGAGCCGAGGACAAGTTGCCGATGCGCCAGCACGCCTATGCCGATCCGCGGGCGCAAGAAGCGACGGAACTGATGGTGCGCGCGCTGCGCGATCGGGCCGCCTACGAGGCTTCACTGATTGACGAGAACAACAGCCTCCTGCTGGCGCCGCCGGTGTTTCCTTATTTCTATTCGCTCGTGGGCGAGCGCAATCCGAAGCAGCCGCCTGCTGCCGGACCCCGGTCTCCTTATTCGCCGTTGGCTTGCGACGCGTTCGAAATTATCCGGCGGCGAGGGCCGATTTCGAAATCGAAACTGGGCGAGATGCTGGGCGGATCGGTTTCCAACGCCGGCCTCGATCACGCGCTCGGCGAACTGTGGGCCAAACTGCGCATCACCCGCGTGGACTACACGGCAGCGGAGGGCTCGGTGTGGGACGAGTTGTCGCGCTGGGCTCCCGAGGTAGTGCGCGAAGGCGTTGGGATTTCCGTGCCCGAAGCGCTTTCCGCCCTGGTCTCGAAATATCTGGAGTGCGTGGTGGCGGTCGAGGAGGGAGAGATCGAGAACTTCCTCGCGAACTTTGTTCCGCGCACGCGCGTGAAAGAAGCCATCCACGCCTTGCTCTCGGCGCGCGAACTGAGCTTTGTCCATGTCGGAATCAAGTCGCTGCTGCAGGTAACTCCGCCAAAACAAGCCTACGTTCCCAAGCCGCGCCCCGAGCGCGTGAGCTGACAGGCGTCAAGAAACTAAGTGGAATCGGATGCCACGCCTACACTTAGCCCCAAAGTGTGTGCGTGAGAGCTCAGTCGTCCCTCTGGGACTTCAGTCATCTAGCGCACAATTCCCAGCGCTAAAGCGCTGGGCTAAGTTAGGTCGCCCCTCCGGGGCTGGATTCCGCGTGGTGAAGGTCTATCGCGCTCCGTGTACAATGCTTCTTCGCTACGATGANNGGAGCGGGCAAGAGCACCATCGCCTCCCGCCTCGCCCGCAAACTCGGCTACGTGAACCTGGAGAGCGGGGCCATGTACCGTGCGCTGGCGCTCGGCGCGATCGAGTGGGACGCGTCCTTTGACGACGAAGCTGCGTTGCTGAAGCTGGCACAGGATTCGAACATCACTCTGGATCGCAGGATCGGCGGCAATCGTGTCCTGGTTAACGGGAAAGACGTTTCCCAGCGCATCCGCGAGCGCGATGTGTCGGAAGGGGCGTCGCGAGTTTCGGTGCATCCGAAGGTGCGCGAGTGGATGGTGGCGCGGCAGCGCGAGATGGGCATCGGCGGCGGCGTCGTCATGGAGGGACGCGACATTGGGACGAAAGTGTTTCCCGATGCCGATTTGAAGATTTTTCTCGACGCCGATCCCGTGATTCGCGAGCAGCGGCGGCTCGACCAGCAGAAAGTGAAGGGTGCTTCGGCGCAGGCAATCGCGGCGGAACTTCGCGAGCGCGACCGACGGGACCGCACCCGCGCCGCCTCTCCGCTGATAGCGGCGGAAGATGCCGTGGTGCTCGACTCGACCCATATGAGCGAAGATGAAGTGCTCAATCGAATCGAGGAACTGGTAGAGCAGCGGCTGATGGCGGGGCGCTAGAGACGCGCCTTGTGGTGAATTCGGAAACGGTGGCCGTGCCTAATCCTCTGCGCCTGACGTATACTCGCCGGAAACGAACTGCTCACGCGAAGAACGCCATGGACCGCAATCGCCGCGCGCACCCGCGACTCAAGACCAGCGTACCAGTAGAGATCATCGTTGAAGGCAGCAGCAGCCCCTATCGGGGCGCGACCTCCGACCTCGGCCTGACCGGATGCTACATCGAAACCTGTTTTCCCTGGCCGGTTGGAACCAATCTCGACATGAAGCTGCAACTGGAGGACACACTCCTGGTGATGGCGACCGTGGTTACCTCCGATGCCCTGGTGGGCAACGGCATCGAATTCACCAAGATGCTTGCGGAAGACATCGACGAGCTCCGCTCCTTCCTGGAAGCAGCGGAAAAGTCAGAGTGATTCCGTACCTACTTCTTTACCACCACTCCAATTCCCAACTCCCGCAGTTGCCCCTCCGCCACCGGAGTGGGCGCCTCCATCATTAAGTCCTTGGCGGCGGCGGTTTTGGGGAAGGGAATTACCTCGCGCAGACTATCCGCTCCCGCCAGAATCATCACGATGCGATCGAGGCCGAGAGCGATTCCGCCGTGCGGGGGCGTTCCGTACTCGAGCGCTTCCAGGAAGAAGCCGAAGCGGGAGCGCGCTTCTTCTTCCGTCATGCCGAGGGCGTGGAAGATGCGGCTCTGAATGTCCTGGCGGTGGATACGGATCGAGCCCGACCCTAACTCCGTCCCATTCAGCACCACGTCGTAGGCGAGGGCGCGCACCATGGCCGGATCGGTTTCCAGCTTGTCCATGTCTTCATCGTGGGGCGAGGTGAAGGGATGGTGCGCGGCCATCCAGCGTTTTTCGCCTTCGTCGTACTCGAACATGGGGAAGTTCGTCACCCAGAGAAAGCGGAAGTCGCCTTTCTGGAAAAGCTTGTGCCGGTCGGAATATTTCTGCGCCAGCGCCACCCGCAGCAGTCCCGCCGAGGCGTAGATGGCCAGTTCGGCGGGCGTGACTCTGATCTTGCGCTTGCTGGCCGGATGCGCGTCCCTGTTTGCTCCCGACTGCTTCGATCCCACAACCAGGACCAGCAAGTCGTCGGCGGCCACGCCCGCTTGGGCGCGAATTTTCGCCGCCGCCTCGGGGTGCTTGTTCTCAATGCGCTTGAAATCTTCGAACACGCGCGCTCCGCCCTTGGAGACAAAAAGCGGCTTGATGTCGTCGCGCTCTTTTCTCGACAACTCGCCAACCTTGGGCGTGCGGATGGCAATCACCGGCAACTCGGGATTGATTGCCAACGTTTCCAGGTCGGCGGCGGCAAAGCAATCGCCCACCTCGGTGAAGGCGGGCAGGCGCAGGTCGGGCTTGTCGACGCCGTACTGGCGGATGGCATCGTCGAAGTCCATGCGCGGGAAGGGCGTTTTGATCTCGTAGCCTGCGGTTTTGAACGCCGCAGTCAAGAAGCCTTCGACCACTTCCCAGATGCGCTCGGGCTGCGGATAGGACATCTCGAGATCGATCTGGGTGAATTCGGGCTGGCGGTCGGCGCGCAGATCTTCGTCGCGGAAGCAGCGCACGATCTGGAAATATTTGTCGAAGCCGGAAATCATCAGGATCTGTTTGAACAGTTGTGGCGATTGCGGCAGGGCGTAGAACGATCCCGGCTGTACGCGGCTGGGGACTAGATAGTCGCGCGCTCCTTCCGGCGTCGAGCGCGTCATGAACGGGGTTTCGATCTCGAAGAAGCCCCGCGAAGCGAGGTTGTCGCGGATGGCTAGCGCCACCTTGTGCCGCAGCTCGATGTTGAACTGCATGGCGTCGCGGCGCAGGTCGATGTAGCGATATTTCAAGCGCATTTCTTCGTTGGCCAGTACCGTGTCCGAGGGTAGAAACGGCAGTGGTTTCGACACGTTCAGAATGCGCAGCTCTTCCACTACCAGCTCCACTTCGCCGGTTGGAATGTTGGGGTTGATGGTATCGGCGTCGCGGCGCTTGACCGTGCCGATGGCCGCAATCACGAACTCGTTGCGCAGCGCTTCCGCTTTCTCGTGAACGGCGGCATTCAGTTCGTAGTTGAACACGACTTGGGTTATGCCGGTGCGGTCGCGCAGGTCGACGAAGATGATCTGGCCAAGGTCGCGGCGCCGATTGCACCATCCCATGAGCGCAACTTTCTTGCCCGCATCGGAGAGCCGAAGCTCCCCGCACATATGAGTTCGCCTGAGGTCGCCTAAAAAATCGAGCACGTTTTCGCCTTGTGCAACTGGATTACGGTGGTGAGCCGGAACGAAGATTATAAATGGAACGGGAGTTGGGGGTTTCGGGAGTTGGCAATGGCAGGGGAGTTGGTGGCCAAAAACCCCGCCCAAGCGAGCTTGGGCGGGGCACGCTCCAGCAACCGATCGGTGGATTGTTGGATCGTTGGCTCGTTGGAACTTTGGGAACTATTTGTAAGTTCCGGTTGAGCTGGCCAGTTCATCGCGGTGCACGGTGAAGTCCACCATCGAGCCGATTGCCGGACCGATCAGAGGGTTTTTCTTACTCCCTTCCTGCAGTGCGGCATTGAACTTGTCCAGGCCTTCCGCGTTGGACGCGATGAAGACGACCCAGAAGGTTCCGGGAGCTTCGGTGTGGATCGCTTCGGTGTCGACTTCATACTCGAGAATGGTGCCATCGGCCAGCAACTTCTCCATCAGCGGCACGAACAGATTCTTACTGAGCGTCTCAACCGCGTGACTGGGCGCATCGGCCTTCAGTTTGTACTCCGCTAAGCGCCCATAGGCGCCCTTATACGGGCCCGAATGCCAGTTGTAATAGCGGCTGACGAAGATGTTGTCCGAATGTTTCGTCGCGCTGGCCAGTGCGGGTGACGTGGACGAGCCGTTCTTGTAGAACTTGTCCAGCACGTTGAGGATCCCGGCCATGGACATCGCTGACCACCAGTTGTCGTGCGTGTCCCCGTCCGGCGTATGCACCAGGTTTATATCGTTGCCGTAGCCCACAATCGTTCCATCGGCCATGGCCTTTTCCAGAATCTTCTGATTGGCGGCGCCGGCCTTTTCCATCTCCGCCCATTGCGCGCGGGGAATGCTCCAATTCCCCACGTAACTGTACATCGGCGGTTTTTCCTTCGGTTCATCCTGCGCTAGTACCGGCGCGGCGCAAACGGCGATCATTGCGACCGCGCACACGACTGCGAAAATCCCCCACACTTTTCTGTTCATTCTTGTTTCCCCCAATTTACTTGCGTTACGTGCGGTCGGAACAGTACCCCGGGAGGACAACGAATGTCAATAAAGTCAATCCAGATCGTTGGCGCTCCAAAGGTTGGGGGTGACCTGGCGGAATTTCAGCTTCCATTGGCCGTCGATTTTGGCCCAGGTGTCGGCCATGTGGCGATAGCGGGGATGCTCTCCGGGGACGATCAGGTTGTAGGCGACGACGGCGGAGTCGTCGTTCAGTTTGACGACGCGGAAATCGTAGGCGCGCGTGCCTTTGGGCGCTCCCGCCTGCGCGGATTCGACGGCATCACTTTTGTCGTAGAAGTCGCCGTTGGTGGCGATGCCCTGGAAATCGTCGGCGATGGCGCGGTCGACCGCGGTTGCGTCTTTGCTCTGGGTCGCCTGCAGCAACTGCTGCTGCTGGTCGACGAGTTGGCGGTCGAAGGCGGAGGCGGGCTTGGAAGTCTGGGCTAGGGCCAGAGTGGCAGTGAGAATGGTTGCGCATAGCAGGGCAGTGGGTCGCATCGGTTGTCTCCTACGGCACGATTTTACTTCGTGCTGCATTCTGTTCACGGTTCTATTCGTCCAGACCCAATCGGTCGTCCCTCCGGGACTCGAATCATTTGTTGCGCTCTTCCCAGCGCTGAAGCGCTGGGCTAAGTTCGGTCGCCCCCGGCCGGGGCTGCTTCTAGCTGCGGACGGCGTTCCTTCTTTTGCAAAGCCAAAAGCCAGAAGCCAAATCGCCAAGAGCCGAGACCCAAAAGCCAGCCAAATCGCCAAGAGGCGAGAGCGAGCCAAATCGCTGAGGGCTACTTTTGCAAAATCCGCTGCGCCAGCTCCGCGCGCGGAACCGTGACTTGTTCGCCGGAGGCCAGATGCTTGAGCGCGAAGGCATCGGCGGCCACTTCGTTTTCGCCGACGATGAGGATATATCGCGCCCCCATCTTGTCAGCGGCCTCGAACGACTTTTTTATACGAAACGACTCGTCTCCGAGATCGACCACCAGATCGTGACGGCGCAGTTCGCGAGCCAGGCGGGCGGCTTCACGATTCATGCCCGCGCCGAGCGGAGCAATATAAACGTCGGGCTTGCGGAGCACCGACTCCGCCGACGCGGTCTCGGTCAGCGAAAGCACCAGCCGGTCTTCTCCTATGGCAAAGCCAATGCCCGGAGCGGCCGGTCCGCCGAGGGCTTCCGACAAGCCGTCGTATCGGCCGCCGCCGAGAATCGCGTTCTGCGCCCCCAGTGCCCCATGCGTAAATTCAAAAGTGGTTTTCTGGTAGTAATCCAGGCCTCGCACCAGGCGCGGGTTTTCCTGGTAGGGAATCTGGACGGCGTTCAGGATTTGTTTTACTTCTTCGTAGTGGGTGCGGCAAGCTTCGTCGAGAAACTGGGTGATGGTGGGCAGCGTTGAAATGATGGGCTGGTCTTCGGGAACTTTGCAGTCGAAAACTCTTAGCGGATTGGTTACGGCGCGGCGCTGGCAGTCGGCGCACATTTTTCCTACTACGGGCGCGAGCGCCTGGCGGAGAGCTTCGTTGAATTTTGCACGGTCGGCGGGGCAGCCTACGGAATTGAGCTCGAGTGTCCACTTGGTGATACCGACGCGGTCGAGCAGCGTGGCCAGCAGTTCGAGGATTTCCGCATCGCGCACGGGAGACTGGCTGCCGGCGGTGGCGGGCCCGATGACCTCGGCGTCAATTTGGTAGAACTGGCGGTAGCGTCCTTTTTGCGGGCGCTCGCGGCGAAACATCGGGCCGATGGAGAAGAATTTGTTGAGGCCGCGCTCCCAGAGTTTGTGCTCGATGTAGGCGCGGACGATGCCGGCGGTGTTTTCGGGGCGGAGGGTGAGCGACTGTCCTCGATCGCTTTCGGCGCGGCCGCGATCTTCCCAGGTGAACATTTCCTTGCTGACAATATCGGTCTCTTCGCCGACGCCGCGGGCGAAGAGTTCTGTGGACTCGAAGATGGGGGTGCGGATTTCGTGGAAGTTGTAGGCGCGGAAGACGTCGCGGACGGCGGCTTCGACGAAGTTCCAGAGCGCGGTGTCGGGCGGGAGAAGGTCGCGGGTTCCTCGGGGAGATTTGATCATCGGTCGTTGGTCGCTGGTCGTTGGTCGTTCGCTAATCGTCGTTGGCTGTTCGCCTGGTCCCTAACGTGAAGCTTGTCATCATCGTGTTGCTGCGGGACTTGATTAGTTTAACGTCGAATCGATATTTTTGCGGATTTCGAGGAGAATGTTCACGCAATCCTCACCAGGCCAACTCGCCATGCGTCGCGTACAGTTTATCGAGATCCACGAACAACCGTGGTTCCCATCGTCTCTTCGAGATGGAGTTACGGATGCGCTTCAGTTTGGGTTCCATCTCTTAAAGGCCTACGTGCCCATCGCCCCGCTGCTGCAAACTGCACTGAACTCTACTGGCAGCCGTTCGATCGTTGACTTGGGTTCCGGCGGCGGCGGACCCTGGTTGGACCTTTCTCGAAAGCTGCAAGAAGAACCGCCGGGCCTTCAGATTTGGCTCACGGATAAATACCCAAACCTGGGAGCCATGCAAAATGTCGGACGGGCTTCCGAGAATCACATAAGGTTTTATCCGGGCTCGGTAGATGCAATGAACGTGCCTCGCGAACTGGCGGGGTTTCGAACGATGTTCACGTCGTTCCATCATTTTCCGCCAGAAGAGGCTCGCGCCATTCTACAGAATGCGGTGGATGCCGGCGAAGGCATCGGCATATTTGAAACAACCAGGCGCGCTTCGTCGACGATTGGGCTTATGTTTGTCTGGATTCTCCTGCTGGTCGTCTGCACACTGTGGATTCGTCCGTTCCACTGGTCACGGTTGCTCTGGACGTATTTGGTTCCGATCATTCCCTTGGTCTTACTGTTCGATGGAGTGGTGTCTTGCCTTCGGACCTATCGGCCAGAAGAACTGCGTGACATGGTTGAACAACTGAGAGCAAGCAAATACCAATGGGAGATTGGCGAGCTTTCGACTGGAAAGGTTCCAATTACTTACTTGATCGGCTATCCGTCGGCACGACCATCCATTCGGTAGCAATGGAGTCGCCGGTCCTAAGTTCCACTTCTCGAAAAGCGCCCGACTTAATTCGACGCCAGCACATCGTCGTAGTAATTCAAGAGCGCACGTTTGGGTGTATCTTTCAACCCCTTCAGCGGAACCTTCTGAGCCACCGAAGTGTTTCCGGTGAGGCTCGCGCGGCCCAGGTTTACGGTGCGACCGTCGGCGAGCTCCAGGTAGACGGGCACGATCATGCGGAATTTATCGTCCACGCCGGACTGCGTGACCTTGAAGCCGAATACGACGTCGCCGTTTGCGTCTTTTTCGAACGTGGAGTCGATCTTGTAGGTGGGCAGGGCGGTGCCGTAGACGTATTCGTTAAAGAACCAGTTCAGGCGATGATTGCCCTCGAGGTCCATCTCCGGCGTCATGTGTTTTTCCATCATTGCCTTGAAGTCTTCGGTAGTGGCCGCCTTGCCGGAATAGGTTTTCACAAAATCCTGCATGGCAGCTTTGAAATTCTGATCGCCGGTCTTGCGGTCCCACATCATCATGCGGATCATGTGAAGAATGTAGGCGCCCTTGGGATAGATGAGGCGCCGNNTCCAGCAGCAACTCGCGCTCGTCGTTCCAGAACTCGATAAACTTTTTCGGATTCTTCTCGATCATGCTGATGTAGAGGGCTGCGGACATGTCGGCGAAACCTTCGCTCATCCACTGGTCGCGGCCGGAAGCGAACCCGACTGTGTGGCCCCACCATTGGTGGGCGACTTCATGGGCCGTGACTGCCTTCCAGTAGCCGTGGTCGGCGTGGTCCAGCCCAAGGGAATGGCGCACGGTGGTGTCGAAGTAGTAGCAGATCGGAATCCAAACTAGCTCAGGCCATGATTGTCCAAAGTTGCATGCCGTCTGCTGCGTGAGTTGCATGTGCTTGAACAGCGAAGGGCCGAAATACTCGCTGTACAGTTGCACCGCCAATTCGCCTTCGGCCAGTGCTTTCTTGTTCAGGGAAGTGGTGCTCATCGTGCCCAGAGCCACGCCCGCTCCCATGTGGGAGCCTTGCGAGGGCAGGTCATTGTTGACGGCGTGCTGCAAGCTTTGTACCCAATCCGGAGATTCCTCGTTGGCATAAGACTGGATGAGATATTCGGGCTTGGTGAGCTTGGCTTCCTCTTCTTTGAAGCGGCCAAAGCTGAATCCCGCCACCGTCTGCGGGCTTTCGCTCTTCCACACGGTCACATTCCGGCCGCCCTCATTGCTCTCGGAGACGAGCACTCCAGTCGCCGCCATCTTCATGCCCTTGGGAATGCGGAGCGTCATGTCATAGAGCGCGTATTCTCCAAAACTCGCACCGAGATCGTTGGGATACCAATTCTCACGGGCCACCGGGAAATAGTTACCGTTGCCCTCGTTGCTTACGGCCTCTTTTCCCCCATAGGTTGTGGTGAGCGTGAGCTTCTCGTTTGCGCTGAGAGCCTTGGGCAAAATGACCGCGAAGTTGCCGTCGTCGTTCTTGTCCTCCTGAATGAAGGAGAGGGGCTGCCCGTTCGCGGTCACGCTCTGCACGCGCAAAGGCCGAAACAGGTCGAAGGGCACAACCCGCACACCGTTTCGGCGCGCCACCATGTCGGTGGCAGCCTTGCCGGAGAGGGAGCCATTTTTTTCGAAAGTCACATCCAGTTGCTGATGTTCAATCCGCATCAGCCTGCCAAAGCTGCCGCGCGCGTGTTCTCCGGAAAGATTGAACGACGCCCAGTGTCCCCACTTGTTTTCGTCGTACGTCCGAAAGTTAACTTGATCGGACCCCCGGTTCGGCTCGATCTCATAGATTTCCTTGTCGCTGTAGCGCTTGCCGTGGATGAAGGCGTAGAACAGCCCTCCGGGCTCGGGGCTTAATACATCCTCAAGGATGCGGGCCTCCAGGTTGTTCTTGAGTTTGTGGCGCGTCGTATTCTGGCTGTCTTTCAGCAAGTTTGCGTCGCAACCGCCGGACGCCGGGTTGCCGCCTTTCTTGATGTCGTCGTAGGTCGAGTCGGTGAAACGCAGGACCGCCTGAGTAAACTTCTCGCTGAACTCGTTCTCTTTGGTGAGCAGCTTCAAACTCTGGCGCTCGGATTCGAGTGGCGGGTCGAGGACAAAGTTGCCGTCTCCCGTGAACACCGCGCCCGTGACCTTGCCCTGCACCGGCGTCACAAAGCACACCGTTCCCGAGTGCAGATGAAATGTGCCGGCGTCGCGCTTTAAATCAAAGTTACTGACGCTGACCGACTCGCCTCCCAGCGACAGGTTGCGAAGTTGCTGGTAAGTAGGGTCGGAGTTAGGGCCGGCGGGGGGATTATCGGCAGCATAAAGAGAAGAAGATGCCAACAAAATGGCGGCAACCAAGATACGACAAGCCATGGCGGACAAGAGCCTCCTACATGGAAGAGCGCTCGAAGTATGCACCAGTTTTCCGTTCGTGCAAAGGACGTAGATCACCAGGCTATGGAAGCAATCGATAAGTGAGGGTCATTGAAGGAAGTAAGTTCCGAGGAAGGGGAGCAATGGTTGTCAGCGAAGAACGAACAACCCCGCCCAGGCGAAGCTTCCACCCCATCACGCCAAAGGCGGGCGTGATGGGGGCTGCCCCGGCTTGGACGGGGCACCCTTCAGACCGTCGCAGCCGGGAGGCTACGCGTTCGCGTAGTAGGCAGCGTTCTTGTCCAGAAACTCTTTCTTGTCCTCGGGAAGTTCGTCGGCCACGAAGATCGAATCCGAGGTGCAGGCGGGAATGCAGGCGCCGCAATCGATGCAACCAACGGGGTCGATATAAAGCTGGGTCGCAGCTTCAAACTGCGTCTCGTCTTTTTTGGGATGGATGCAGTCGGTCGGGCAGACTTCGACGCAAAGCTCGTCCTTGATGCAGGTGTCGGTGATTACGTAGGCCATGAGTGCTTCTCCTGAGTTGTTTGCTGGAGTAGTTTCGTTCTTACCTTAACCAGTGATGCCGCTCTTGGCGGTGATGTGCGTCACAGGCAGGTGTGGCGCAGTCACACGGAATAGTGATGAGCGTCACAGTCGAGACCAGGCCGGATGCGCTATAAAGTGGACAGTTGCAATCCTAGAGAGCCCGGCCTCACCCCACGACCCCACACAGCCGCCACCCAAGCGGCGGGCCGGGCAATCTTTCACCCGAGGCGGAGACGGTTCCCAATCGATTCCTGGGCCTCAACGACAATTCATCGCGACGAGCTTTTCGGCATCGCTAGAGCGATGCCATCATGCAAACCCCGAGTTTTTCCGCCGCCTGCCAAGAGCCAGGACCAAAAGCTACTAGTACCGTGACCGTATGATGATGACAACGTGGAAAACGAGTAGCGCCGGCATCTNNGGGACGGCGGCGCTACTCTCAGTGCTACTAGCTTTTTCTCTCCCTCAGGTACGAATCCTTGTAGCCGAGGTAATTGTCGGCGTAGCGGAGGATTGTTTCCTGGTCTTTTTCATCCAGGCGGCGGCGGAATTTACCTGGGGAGCCCATCCAGAGGGAGTTCGGCTCCACCATCGTCTTTTCGGGAATTAGGGTGCCGGCGGCGATGATGGAGCCGCTTCCGATGACCGCGCCGTTGAGGATGATGGAGCCCATGCCGATCAGGCAGCGGGCTTCAATGGTGCAGCCGTGCAGGATGGCGTTGTGGCCCACGCTGACGTAGTCGCCAAGGTAGACGCCGTATTGTTCTTTCATGCCGTGGAGGACGCAGTTGTCTTGAATGTTGGAATAGTGGCCGACGCGGATCTGGTGAACGTCGCCGCGGAGGACGGAGTTCATCCAGACGCTGGCGTGTTCGCCGAGGATGACGTCGCCGATGAGTTGGGCGGCTTCGTCGATATAGCAGGTGTCGGGGAACTGTGGGGTGACGCCTTGGTACGAGCGGATCATGGTTTGATTAGACGCTGTTCGGGTCTTGCAAGATGGAAAGTCACCATACCACGCCAGCCGAGGAGGATAAAAGAGGGCCAGCTGAGTTTCGACTCATCGCAGAGTGCTCGACGGTTGGATCCCGCCTGGCGGCGGCTTAGAACTTTTCCCGTTCCTTGACGATCTGCCGCATGGTTGCGTATTCCTGGTCGGTGGCGACGACAAATCGTTTGGCGCGGAGGACCTTCAGGATGGGATCGTCTTTGCCTTCCTTCAGGGCGAGGAGGGCGCGGGCAAATTTTTCTCGCTCGGCCTCGGGCACATCCTTGCGAGCGACGTACACGTAACTGACAAAGGGTCTCGAGGTATAGAAAACGCGGACTTTCTTGCTGTCCAGTTTTCCGCCACTGATCATGGACTTGAAGATCGTTTCGTCTAAAGCTCCGGCGTCGACCACTCCGCTTTCCACCAGGGCTGCGGTCGCAACATGGCTGCCGCTGTAGTGAATCTTGAGATCGGTTTTGGGATCGATTCCGGCCTGCTTGAGTTCGCGATAAGGCATGAGCTGAGCGCTGGCCGTGTTGATGTCGCCAAGTGCAAACTGCTTTCCCATCAGGTCGCGGAGCGAATAAATCGACGAGTCGGCGCGGGTGATGAAGACCGTATGATATTGCAAATCAGAACTACGCCGGACAAGAGGGATGACTCCGTACTTGGCACGGGACCGGATATACATCAGCGCGCCCAGGCAGGCGAAATCGTAAGACCCGTCGGCCAGTGGGCAACGGTCTCGCGGTAGAGGTCGGGAGCTGCCAGAATTACAGGCCGCCCCATGGCCTTCGTGAGATAGACCTGCAGCGGCGCTCTCTCTGCCGGAGTCAACCCGTCAAACACCAAGCCAACGGTGATTGGCTTGTCGACGCCATAAAGCGATATGCCGAGCAGAGCAAAGATTGCTAGTAGCGCTGTGATCCGAGCTCGCAAAGGCATCGAGGTTCTCCCCGCATTCGGAATTCAACCGCCTCCCTTCATAGCTGATACATCCAGCAATCGCTCTGAGGAAGGCACACCTGATCGTCCAGTACTCGATCGTCCTACTATCACCTTATCGGTCCAAGCTCACGGCAACGCGACATCACAAAGGGGCCGGGTTGGCGCCGCGGGTTACTCTTTGTCATTGGGCGATTCCTGCAGATTGGGGAAAGAGCTATCTCACAAACGGTTGGGGGAGGGGCAGCCCCAAATCGGTGGTGGAACGCCTATTTAGTCAACAATCCAATAAAGTTAAACGCTGGCGTGGTGCGGTACACTCGATGATGAATCGGAGTGATTCGCGATGAAAGCAGCGGATTTCCACAGGATTGCTCTGAGCCTCGAAGGGGCAGTCGAAGGCTCACACATGGGGGCGCCCGAATTCCGTGTAGGAGGCAGGATCTTCGCCACGCTTGCCTCCGAAGACCAAGGTTGCGGGAACTTGATGCTCACGCCGGAGCAGCAGGCGGAATTTGTGCGGGAGTTGCCGGAAGTCTTCCTGCCCATTCACGGCGGATGGGGAAGGATGGGGATGACCCATCTCACCACGGAAGCGGACATTGATGCGGTGGTTCCCAGGTTCTGGCGGCAGGTCAAGAGAGCCGCTATTGATCGGTGCCGACGAGTTGAACGGCGTCAATCTCATTCCATCCGGCGACAACATTGGTCGCGAGCGTGACCTTGACGGGGTCGGTCTTGAACGTGGTCTTGGGGAATTTCACCATAAGATAGTTCAATTCGGTCGTTGGATCGTTGCCCTGCCAGACAGCGTGGGCTCCGCCCTGCTCATCGTAGACTTCAATCTTGATCACCGCTCCCGAGCCGCAGGACTCGCGAACGCGCACCTCCGTGGTGTGCACAGGTTTGGGATATTTCAAGTCCAGCCACTCAATACCGCCATCTGGGGTTTTCGATGTCCAGGCGTTTCCGTCATCTCCGTACTTATCAACATTGGGAGCTCCGGTCGCCTGATTGGCCGACCAACCGGCTGTACCTTGGCGGTCATTGTAAGTTGAGGACGCGGTGGCCTGAATCGCCCACTGGCCATTGGGATCCTTCTTGATCTCATCTTGTTTCAACGCCCATTCGGCGGCAGCCATCTTGGCGGTTGTTTCAACGGATGCAGCAGCTTCCGCGCTGCCAGTTGCAGCAGCAGGAGCGCTGGCAGCGGGCGCCGTGGTGGCCGGGACGGCGTTCGTGCTCGCAGACGGCTTGGTGGTGGGGGTCTCCTGCGTGCTGCCGCTCTTCTTGCAGCCGCATAGGAATACAACCGGAAGGAAACAGCAAATCAGTTTGGGATGGATTCTCATTGGATGCTCCTGATCCGATGGTTGGAATCTTACACCCAACGCATCGGCAGCTCGCAAGCGGGGTTGGGCGATCCGTATGGCCTGGCGCTATGGAGAGTGCCGTACAGTTGGTTTCCAGAGCGCCTGTCAGCGTGCTTGGAGCCAACCTCAATCAGGCGCTTGGTCATCAGGACGAGCCCGAGAATCTGCGTCCACTCCGAAACGATGTTGCCGACGACTTGTCCCCACCTGCCGCTCAGGTTCATCGCCCTGAATGCCACCACCCAGGCGATGCCCGTGACCACAAGAAACAAGGTGAGCGAGTGCTCACGCTGGAATTCCGTTGCCGCCGACCGTACTTTGCCCTTCGGTTGCTTGCTTTCGGTGGAGCCCTTTTCGTACAGGTGCTTGGTCATGACAACGGTTACCAAGACTCCCGTCCAGTCCGCGATGGCGTTCCCAAAGAATGAACCTATGTGGGTAGCCGGGTTGGACCGGCAGTAGAGCAAGATCAATAGAACCACGACTCCCAATGCTGCCAAACTCAGTGAGTGTTTCTGGAGGAATTGCTTTGGTCTGCGGCTTCGCTTCATGGAATTACTGTACATAGGTCATGGCGGCACAACCAACCCTCTCCAACATTCCGCCTAAAGCCAGGCTTCGTGGGGGACGCACCCGTATTTGGGACGCTAAGGCGTCCGCTTGAGGATGAGACTCAGCGGCGCTCCGCCTTGCTTCCAGGTGCCCGTGATCTCCGAATTGTCCGTGTTCATGGTGCCGTCATAAGAACCCTGAATGGAACTGCTTTCGAAGTGCAGAGTAGATTCCTTATAGGTGATGGCGGTGATCAGGATCCCCGAAGTGTCTTGGTCAGGGTAGTCGATCGTGCCACTTAGACTTCCGTCCTGCGACGCGGTAATGTGCACTACAATCCGCTTCTTCGGCTGGGCGCCGGGATCGAGAGTTCCCTCCCAATTTGCGACGATCGGCTGTGTATCCGCCGCCATCGCGAGAGTGGGCACAATCCTCAATCCGAGCATCAGCGTGAATCCCACGCAAAGCACGAACGACGATACGCGAGGCTTTTTCACGGTCGATCTCCTTTTACCACGAATCTCCCGCTCCAATTAAAAACGGCACTCAGTATAAACCCATCTCGCCCGTTCGCGACGTTGTTGAAACATCGCAATTACGCCAATCACCGCAGGGAACCCCATTGATGAGATGAGTTGTGGCGTCCAACCGGTTGCGGGGTGCGCTCCTGTACAATTTTTCTGAATGAAGCGGCTGGTGAGAGTTTCGGCGATCCTCTGGATTGTGCTGGGGGCGGCGGTGTGGGTTGCTGCCGAGCCCATTGCGTCTCTGCGCCCGACTAACTACGTCAATGATTTTGCCGGAGTTCTGGATGCGGCTACGCAGGCGCGGTTGAACGCTCTTTGCCAGCAGGTGGAGCAGAAGGCGCAGGCGCAGATTGCCGTGGTTACGGTGAAGTCGGTGGATGGGCAGGACGTGGTGAGTTACGCGGTGGCGCTGTATCAGAAGTGGGGGATCGGGGCGAAAGGGAAGGATCGCGGGGTGCTGATTCTGCTGGCGACGGCGGATCGCAAGTTCGGAGCAAGTGTCGGCTATGGTTTGGAACCGATTCTTCCGGATGGCAAGATAGGTGGTTTTCGTCGGGAAGCGGTGCCGCATCTGACCAGCGGTGATTATTCGGCGGGTTTGTCACTGATGACCTCCGCGATCGCCGATGTCATCGCCAAAGATGCGGGAGTGACGTTGGACAATCAGCCTCAACTGGCCGCGCCCCGTCAGCGGCCCGCGCCGAGTGGCCGCATCTCGCCGATTGTCATCATCCTCATCATCATCTTTGTTGTGATCCCCGTTCTGCGTGCGTTATTTCGGGGCGGTGGCCCTGGACGAGGCAGCGGTGGATCTGGATTTTGGTCGGGATTGCTGTGGGGAATGCTGTTTAGCAACATGGGCGGCGGTCGTGGCGGTTTTGGTGGTGGCGGATTTGGTGGAGGATTCGGTGGCGGCGGGGGTGGAGGCGGGTTTGGCGGATTTGGCGGCGGGAGCACAGGCGGAGGCGGGTCGTTCGGCGGTTATTAGAAAGCGAGAGGCGCAATGGTTCCGGAAAAACTGATTGACGAGTTTGTCGAACGGATGCGGGCGGCGGCGGGGACAAATCTGCTGGCGGCGATTCTTTATGGGTCGGTGGCGGCGGGAGATTATGTTACCGGCTACTCGGATGTGAATCTGCTGTGTGTGCTCGGTGAGACTTCTTTCGCTGCACTGGAGGCGCTGGCTCCGGCGATCGAATGGTTGGGGAAACAAAAGCACCGCGCGCCGCTGCTGATGAGTGCGGAGGAGATACGGCGGTCGGCGGACGTTTTCTCCATCGAATTCCTGGACATGCGGCGCCACCATCGGGTGCTGTGGGGAGAAGACATTCTGAAGACGCTGGAGATCCCGATGCGTTTGCACCGGGCGCAGGTGGAGTACGAACTGCGGGAGAAGACAATCCTGCTGCGGCAGAGGTTGCTGACGGTGGCGGGCAACGCGGAGGCGAAGTGGGAACTGTTGCTGCGCTCGCTGCCGGCGTTTGGAACGCTGTTCCGCCATGCGCTGATTGCCCTGGGCGATGCGGGAGCGGGATCGAAGCGAGAAGCTGCGGCTGCGCTGGCAGGTAAGTTGGGGATTGATAGCAGCGTGTTTGGCGAGTTGCTGGATATCCGGGAGGGCAAGGCGGATCGGAAGGCGGCGAAGGTGGATGAGATGTTTGCGCGCTATCTGAAGTTGGTGGAACAGGTGACGGCGGCAGTGGACAAGATGCTGGATCCGGCAGCGTAGAGTTGTGAATTAATGTTGTGCGAGTAGTTTTGTATTCAGGAGATGACATGAGCAAGGGCTGGATTGTACTAGCGGTGCTGGTGGTGATCGTGCTGGCGCTGTTCGGACAGTATGTGGGAGTGCGCAATCAACTGGTGGCGAAGGATCAGTCGGTAAAGGCGGCGTGGTCGCAGGTGGACATCGTGCTGCAGCGGCGCGCCGATTTGATTCCGAACCTGGTGGAGACGGTGAAGGGATATGCGCAGCAGGAAGTGACCGTGTTTGGCGACATCGCCAAGGCACGGTCGGCACTGCTTTCGGCGCAGACGCCGTCCGATAAGATGGCCGCGAACGGGCAGTTGGATGGGGCGCTGGGACGGCTGTTGCTGATTGTGGAGAATTATCCGCAACTGAAGTCGAATGAAAATTTCATGCGTTTGCAGGATGAGTTGGCGGGGACCGAGAACCGGATCGCCGTCGAGCGCAAACGTTATAACGACACGCTGCAGGATTACAACACCTATGTGCTGCAGTTCCCGAACAATCTGTATGCGGGGTTTGCCGGCTACAAGCAGAACCCGGCGTACTTCCAGGCGTCGGAAGCNNGCCAGAGGAAATCACCAGGCGGAAAGGCTTTTGCCGGCCAACGGCCAACGACTGGCGACCAGCGACCAACGCCTTTCAAAACCGAACATATTCCAAGTACGTGCGTCACACGCGGTGTGAGATGCACGGTGATATATAGATGAGCAGGGTTTCTGGAATCCCCTCCGATTCCGAAGTCTCGGATGCGAGGGGATTCGTATGTGCCGCCGTCACCAGCCATTCCTAGTTGCGATTCGCAACCTCTTTTCTGTCGTCATCTTCTCTTTGTGGGCAATCAGCCTTTTCGGGCAGGATGCGTCCACGGGCGCGTTGCGGGGTGTTGTCTTGGACGCGCAGGGCGCGGCGATTACGAACGCGGACATCGTGGCCATCCGGGTGGAGACGGGATTCCGATACCACACGGCCACGGATTCGGTGGGGCGATTCACGGTGGACCTGCTGCCCCCAGGACAGTACTCGACGCGGGCGGAGGCGGAAGGGATGTCGCCGCAGATTTCGCCGCTGATTCGGGTGGAGGTGGGAGCGACGACGGAGTTGACGTTCAAGTTGAAGGTGGGGGGGCCGATGGAAACGATCACCGTGTCGGAGGCGCCGCGAATCCTGGATGAGAATCCGAGTTCGGTGTCGGCGCTGCTGGAGGAGCGGGCGATCAAGGACTTGCCGCTGAATGGGCGCCGGTACACGGATTTATTACTGCTCGTGCCGGGGGTGACGCAGGATCCGCGAGGCTTGACGTCGGGATCGAACGGGGACCTCTCTTATGGCGGGATTCGCGGATATAACACCAGCTTTCTGGTCGATGGCGGCGACAACAATAACGGCTTTTTTGCACAGGCGATGGGGCGGTATCGCGCACCTTACCAGTTTTCCGACGAAGTGGTGCAGGAGTTCCGCGTGCAGTCGAGCGGGTATGGGGCGGAGTCGGGGCGGGCGGGCGGCGCCGTCGTCAACATCGTGACCAAGTCGGGTACGAACACCTGGCACGGGAGCGCGTTCTATTATCTGCGCGACAATTCGCTGGGAGGCGCGGCGCCGGCCTTTGTGGGTTCCAATCCCAGCGAGCAGCAAAACCAGTTTGGCGCGACCATTGGCGGCCCGATCCAGCGCAACAAGACGTTCTTATTTGCGGGATACGATCAGGAGATCTTTCATGTACCGGCGGTGGTCGAGTTCGAGAACGGTTCGACGGTGGCGGTGCCGCAGTTGGGCACGTACCCCAGTATTTTGGACTATGAGGTCTGCGATCCTCATATTGGCGGGACGGCCTGCGATGAGACGCTGGTCAAAGCGGCGGCGGCGCAGCTTTCTACCATGGGCGGGACATTTCCCGCGAGGTTGCTGGGGGACGCTGGATTCTTGAAGCTGGATCGGGTACTGACACCGCACCAGCATCTTTCGGCGCGATTGAGTACGTCCCGGTATTACGGGACGAACAATGTCTTCCTGGATCCGGCGAGTCCGATTACCAACGATGCGATCAGCGGGAATGGAGAAGAGGATGTGAAGACGGAAAGCGGCTCGCTCGCATTGCTGAGCGAAATCGGGCCGCGGCTCACCAGCCATCTGCGGGCGCAGTTCTCGCGGGACTTGGAACAGTCGTTTCCCAACACCACGGGGACGCGGACCAGCATCTACGACTGGCTGCAGGATTTCGGGCAATCGTCGATCTTGCCGCGGCAGACGCGGGAACACCGGCTGCACCTGGCCGAAACTTTGAGCCTGAGCCGCGGGCGCAACCAGTGGAAGTTCGGCGGCGACACCATGCGCACCTGGGACTACAACTACTTCCCGTCGCTGTATGGGGGCGAGTATTTGTTCGACAACATAGTGGTGAATCCGCTTACGTTTGTGCCCATGCACGGGGGTGTATCGCTGACGCCGCTGCGGGCGTATGCGCACACCATAATGCCCAGCTGGAATTGGGATGCTGGCAACTGGACTGGACCGACCGACAACCTGGCGCGCTATTACATCCAGAATTTCGGGAATCCGGTATCGCATCCCGACAGCAACGACTACGCCGGGTTCGTGCAGGACACGGCGCGGCTGACGCCGCATTTCACCCTGAGCATGGGGGCGCGCTACGATTTGCAGACGTTTTCAAAGGCGGGAATGGTCAGTAATCCGCTGTGGCCACAGGCGGGGAAGATGCCGCTGCGAGAGACGAATTTCGCGCCGCGGGTGGGAATCGGTTATGCCATCGGCGACGATCGTCCCCTGATGGTGCGCGCCGGATTCGGAATCTTCTATACCCGCATTCCGCAGATTTATGAGTCGGCGGTGGCCAATAATAACGGGCTGACAGATACTTTTGTGGAGTTGGATAGAACGGATTACTACCAGCAACAAGTATTCCCGACGTTTCCCAATGCGGCTGTGAACTGTCCGCGAGGTCCGGTTTCATGCACGGTGCCCGATGCCTGGAAGCAGTATGCGACCAACGAGGTGGCGGCGTTTGCGCCGGACTTTAAGACGCCGCGGGTGCAGCAGGGAAGTCTGAGCCTGGAACGCGAACTCGCCGACGGCTTCACCGGGCAGGTGTCTTACCTTTATGTGCATGGGGTGGATATGATCCGGGCGCGGGATGTGAATCTGCCGCCGCCGACGTATTACAGCTATCCCATCTTCGACCCGACCGGCAATACTTTTCAAAATGCGTTCTATAGCGTGACGTCGTTTGCCACGTGGCAGACGACCTCCAGCATCAGTTGCCCGTATCCACCTTGTATCAACCCATTGGCGCGCCCGATCACGCAACTGGGGGCCATCGACCAGTTTGAGAGCGCGGCGTCGAGCGTGTATCACGGCATGACCGTGTCGCTGCACAAGCGGATGTCGGGAGGTATGTATTTCCGGCTGGCGTACACCTGGGCGCACGCCATCGACACGGGGCAGGATGCGCTGGTGGCGGGAGCGCCGGCAACGGTGCAGAACTCCTACTCGACGAAGAGTGAGCGGGGGCCGAGTGTAACCGATCAGCGGCAGCGGCTGACGATTTCAGCGATCGAAGAGCCGAACCCGTTTGCGGCGGGAGCTCTGGCGACGATGTTCGATCACTGGAAAATCTCAGGGATCATGACGTATGGCAGCGGCCGACCGGCCAACGCGACCGTGTCGGGCGATCCCAATCAGGACGGGAACGACCTCAACGACCGTTTGCCGAAATATGGGCGCAATGCCTTGCTCGGTCCGGACTACGCCAGTATGGACCTGAGAATGGCAAGGAAGATAAGTCTGGGGGGACGGTATCGTCTGGAGTTGATGGCAGAGTCGTTCAATCTGTTCAATCGCGATAATATGAGGCTCGGGTTGACTGACAACGGCTTCTATAATTCGGCGGGACAGTTTGTCAAGTACACGCAACAAGCGGGGCAAGCTTACTATCCGGCTTATTTTCAGCAACCTACGAGTTTCATGAAGCCGGCGGCCTCGTTTGCTCCACGGCAGTTGCAATTGTCGCTGCGGCTGAATTTCTAAGATGGGGCGAGGATTTCTGCACATTCCACTTGACTTACGAGGCCAATGCTTGCCATAACTAACGAGTCCAGTTGGGACGAGCAAGGGGGGTGTAGGTTCGTTGGCGGAAGTTCGACTTCAAGAGGGTGAATCCCTCGAGAACGCGCTGCGGCGGTTCAAACGGAAGGTACAAACCGAGGACATCATTAAGGAAGTAAAGCGTCACTCGTTTTACCTGAAGCCCGGCGAGAGGAAGCGAGTCAAAGAAGCGCTGGCTCGCAAACGCAGCCGCAAGAAGGCGCGCAAGGAACAGGACTAGAGGAGAACGGGTCGTTAGCTCTTGGAGCGGCCCTCTTCTAACCTTCAAAAGCTACTTCCCCGGTAGTTGTCTTAATCAGTAAATCAGTAACCATGTGGCGCACACCGCATGGCGGGCCGAATCCACAGGGTCAGCACGAGGGGGATGTAAATCTCCTGCCCACGTTGTGAACCGGATCCTTCCCTATTCGGGTCTCCCGTGCAGAGCAGGGACGCGGAATGGGAGCGCCTCTTCAATGGAATACCAGGACAAGGTATTAAAGTGCATCGATTGTGGCACGGATTTCGTGTTCACGGCGGGTGAACAGCTATTTTTCCATGACAAGCAGTTCAAGAACGAACCCAAACGCTGCAAGAACTGCAAGGGCAAGCGAGTAGCAGTGGTTGGAGCTACGTCCCACTCACCGGCGCGCGGGCATTCGTACACGAAGACGGAGACCCGGACGAACTGTTCGCAATGCGGGAAAGAGACCACGGTTCCGTTCCGGCCGACGCAAGGGAGGCCGGTGTTGTGCCGCGAGTGTTTTCAGCAAGGGCGGCAACAGGCGAGCGCCTGATCATCCTTTGCGGATGATCCGCTTGTGATCCGTTGAAAGATGAGGGAAACGTGGCCGGCGGGATGATCATCGCGCGTGGCGGTTGCTTTCCTGTGTTCAAGAGGCGGGCTTTCGCTGGCGTTCTTGCTTGTCGGCGTGACGGATTAGCAGGGCTTCCACCTGACGCAGAAGTTCCGCGGTGCCGAGCGGTTTCACCAACAACGAGTCCGAGTTCTCACCACTCNNCGCGCGCCAATGTTCGCCGGACGGTGGATAGGCAGTCAGCAGAGCGGTCGCGGGATCGTAAGCCTGGCGGTGCGCGGCGCGGAGGACTTCCAGGCCCGACTCTTCGGATTCCATGCGCAAGTCGCTGATCACCATCTGGTAAACGCCGGACTCCATGCGAGCCAAGGCCTCGGCGGAACTGCCGGCAGTTTCGACTTCAAATCCGTTGAGTTCCAGCACCGCTTTGAGGGTAAGCAGGACGGCGAGATCGTCGTCGACAAGAAGAATGCGGCGTTTCATTGTGCACCTCTCCAGCGGAGCCGAGATGCAGTGCACTGCGGAATCGGCGCGCAATCGCCGGGAAGTTCAGCCGCAGCCTCCACTCGTTTAGTATAGGAGTGTGGCTCGCTTCTACATAGAAAATTTTGGATGCCGCGCCACCCAGGCGGATGGGGCGGCGCTGGAGCGGCAATTTCTGGAGCGCGGACTGGAGCGCGCCGGGGCGGCTCGCGACGCGGAAATTGTCGTGCTGAATACCTGCACCGTGACCGAGGGCGCGGACAAAGATGCGCGCGCCTCCATACGGCGGTTGCAGCGGGTGAATCCGAATTGCCAGATTCTGGTGACCGGCTGCTACGCGCAACGGGCGCCGGAAGAACTGGCTGCTCTGCCGGGCGTGACGTGGGTGGTGGGCAATTCGCACAAACACCAGGCGGCGGAGATTGCGACTTCTTCTTCTCCCTCTTCTGCTTCTTCTTTCTCAGGTTCCGGTTTCGTGCCGGTGGGGCAGCTTTCCGGGGAGCGCGAGCGGATCCCACCCTTGCGCAAAGAACGCGCAAGGATGGGGCACCCGGGCGACCCCAATCCCACCCTTGCGCAAAGAACGCGCAAGGATGGGGCACCCGTGGTTGTGGGGGATATTTTTGCGCATACCGAACTGCTGGCGGCTCCGGTATTTGAAGCGGCCAACCAGCGGACGCGTCCGAACCTCAAGGTGCAGGATGGATGCGACAACCGCTGCTCGTTCTGCGTGATTCCGTATGTGCGGGGACAGAGCCGTTCGCTGCCGCGCGAGCGCGTTCTCGCCGAAGTGCGGACGCTGGTGGAGGCGGGCTATCGCGAGGTGGTGATTTCGGGGATTAACCTGGGGCGATGGGGGAGGGATCTGGAGAGCAGCCGTCAGCCGTCAGCTGTCAGCCATCAGCTAGAACCAACGACTAACGACCAACGTCTGGAATCTCTGATTCGCGCCATCCTCGATCAGACATTCCTTCAGAAATTGCGCATCAGTTCGGTCGAGCCCATGGATTGGAGCGATGCACTGATCGGGCTGGTGGCGGCGTCCGGGCGTATCGCCAAGCACGCTCACGTGCCTATGCAATCAGGGAGCGATGCGGTGCTGCGGCGCATGCATCGCAAGTACCGGCCCTGGCATTACCGGGAAAAGATTTTGAAGATTCGAGCGGCCATGCCCACGGCGGCCATCGGGGCCGATGTGATGGTGGGATTTCCGGGCGAGACGGAAGCAGAGTTTGACGAGACACGGCGCATGATCGAAGAGCTGCCGTTTACGTATCTGCACGTTTTCACCTACTCGGCGCGTCCGGGGACGCCGGCGGCGGAGCAGACGGGGCAGGTTCCTGTGGCCGTGGCTCGGGAAAGAAATCGTGTGCTGCGGGAAATGGCATCCAAGAAGAAAGCCGCGTTTATGCGGTCGCTGGCGGGGACGGTAGTCGAGGCGATCACGCTGCAATCGGGCGGAGCGGATTTCACCGAGGCGCTGACGGAGAATTACCTGAAGATGAGAATTTCCGGGCTTCATGAGGCGAACCGGTGGATGGACGCAAGAGTCGAAGAGGTCAACGGAGAGACGCTGATTGGGTGTCCCCAGCCCGGCGCCGGCCGTGTTATCTTGCCAATGAGTGCCGGGGTGGGCGACTGAATCCATGTCGCGCTACGTTTCCTACCGAGATTTCGACTGGGTCCTGATGGGCTTCGTGCTGGCGATCTGCGCGCTGGGCGTGGTGCAGATTCACAGCGCCACCGAGCACACCAAGTTTGCCGGAGCCCACCTCAAGCAAATCTACTGGGTTGTGGCGGGCGTGGGCGCGATGTTCCTAGTCAGCCTCGTCAACTACCAGGCCCTGCTGGAAAGAATCCACTGGATGTACATCGCAGCCCTGGCTTCTTTGATCTCGGTGATTCTGTTTGGGCAGAAGTATTTGGGCGCGCGGCGCTGGATCAAGATGCCGGGAGGCGGCCATTTTCAGCCCTCGGAGTGGGTCAAGCTGATCCTGATTCTGGCGGTGGCGAAGTACTTTGCGGATTTGCATGAGCGGGAATTGTCGTGGCCGGACTTTATGAAGGCGGGGGCGATCGTCGGCTTCCCCATGCTGATGGTGCTCGCGCAGCCTGATCTGGGCACGGCGCTGACGTATATGCCGGTGGCGGCCATGGGCTTGTTCCTGGGCGGGCTGCGATGGAAGCAGGCGCTCATCGTGCTGATGATTATGGGGCTGCTGGTCCCGGTGGCCTGGATGAAGGTACTGAAGCCGTATCAGAAAGAACGGTTGACCAGTTTCATGAATCCGGATGCGGATCGGCAGGGTTCCGGGTATCAAGTGAATCAATCGTTGATTGCGGTGGGGTCGGGCGGGATCTTTGGCAGCCGACAGGGATCGCAGACGCATCTGGCGTTTCTGCCGGTGCCGCAGACCGATTTCATTTTTGCCGCGTTTGCCGAGGAACACGGGTTTGTAGGAGCTCTGGCGGTTCTGCTGTTATACTTCATAGTGCTGATGCGGTTGACCCAGAATGCACAAACGGCGCCCGACCGCGCTGGAGCATTTCTGGTGATGGGTGTGGTGGCTGTGCTTAGCTTTCACATTCTGGTCAACGTCGGCATGGTGGTTGGCTTTATGCCAGTCACGGGAATACCTCTGCCGCTCATGAGTTACGGTGGGTCTTCCGTTCTTTTCATGTTTTTGGCGCTGGGGATAGTGATGAACGTCCGGATGCGCCGCTTCGTGAACTGAGACGGCCGGCGGAAGTTGGGGCGCCCTTCAGAACGGCGCCGCGAAACAAGATTCGGCAACGAAAAAAGATTACGCAAGAAACAAGATTACGAAGGCCCTCGCGAAAAAGGAGGGCAGAATCCCGGCAGAAGTCAAAGCCGGACAGGATTGAAGCCAGTCAGGCGGGGAACGGCCCCCTCAGCAGAACCGGAGAGAGTGGCCACAGACCTGACGGAAGGCTGAACGCGATCAGTGCAGACGAGCAAGAACAATTCACTGCAGTGTAGGTCCCGGGAAGAATTCCGGGACCGCGCCCGCCCCTACCCGGAGCGGCGCTGAACGCCATCGATCCGTTGGTCCGCCTTGCGCTTCTGGTCCGGTGAAGAAAGACCGGAGTAGAAATGAACAAGGAATTGTACGTATCGACCACGCCCCACGAAACCAAAGTGGGGATCACGGAAGACGATCAGTTAGCGGAAATTTACCTCGAACGAGAAAACGAATACACCTTAGCCGGCTCGATCTATAAGGGCCGGGTAACTCGCGTGCTGCCCGGCATGCAATCCGCCTTTGTGGACATTGGGCTGGAACGCGACGCGTTTCTCTATGTCTCCGATTTCATGGATCTGGAGCAGACGGACGAGGACCTGGATGAAGCCATCGCCGTCCCTGCGAATCGTCCGGTGATGGCGGCGCGCCCGCGTCCCGGTTTGGAAGCGGGTGGTGCAGCGACTCATAACGAAGGGCAACTTGCCGAGGCGGGCGGCGCAGCGGGCGAGGGCGAAGAGCCGGCAGCGGCTGCTTCGGAAGCGCCGGGCAACGCCACGGGCGCATCGCGCGACTTTCGCGGACGACGGCGTCGCCGCGGACGTCGTGGAGAGATCGGGCGCGGAGCGGGCGCCGATCGAGGCGACCGGCCAGAACGCGGCGAGACTCGAAGCGAACCTCGTAACGAGAACCGCAGCGAAATCCGCACTGAAACTGGTAGCGAAGTCCGCAACGAACCTCGCAACGAACCTCGGAGTGAACCTCGAAACGACCGCTTCAGCCGCGGCGACCGTCCGGGACGCAGCGGGTCAGAGTCGCGATTCCAGCGGTCCGCGCCGCCGGCCGCTCGTACCGGTCGCGACTACGATTACGGGCCGCCACCGGGATATCAACCGATGGTGCTACCCGGCGAATCGATCTCGAAATACCAGCGGCAGGCGCAGAGTCAGGGGCAGGCCGAACGCCCGGCCTTGGCGGAGAACGTGGCCGCGGTGGAGCGGCCGGTGTCGGCGTCGATCCTATCGACCTTTCCTGAAGATGAGCCGATTTTCGCGGCCGAGCTTGCCGAGCCTCTTCACGAACAACATGAGCACGTAGCGGAAGCGGAAGTTGA
>PKXK01000175.1:0-6876 GCA_003132325.1 Acidobacteriaceae bacterium | reverse complement strand
GAGGAACAGGAGATCGAGGAAGAGGAAGCCGATCTCGCGCCCTACGGGGAAGAACTAGGAGACGACGAGGGCTTCGAGGAACTGGAGGAAGAGACGCGGGCGGCGGGTGGCGAGTTGTCGGAGTCCGGAGTTGGAGATGTGACTCCAGTGCTCCCGGCTGGCGGCGAACCGGCGGCGAACGGTGAAGCGGTGCCCGAGGCCGTGCTGGAAGCCGAAGTCGAAGCCGAAGAGCGAGAAGCGGAGGAGTTGGAACTGGAAGAAGCGCAGGCGGAAGCCGAAGCACTGCTGGAGGCTGAAGCGATTGGCGACGGCACCGTGGATGCGAGCGCGGAAGTCCGCGGCCCCGCACCCGAGGCCAGGTTGCTGCAGCGGACGCAGCGTCGCGGGCCGGAGCGTGGGCCCGATCGCGATCTCGACCGGCGCCGCGGACGGCGCACTGGACGGCGCTTCCGCAGCCGCGAGAATACGGTGGTGCCGCAGATCAGCGAACTGCTCAAAGAAGGGCAGGAGGTGCTGATCCAGATTGCGAAGGAGCCGATCGGCAAGAAAGGCGCGCGCATCACCAGTCACATCGCGCTGCCAGGGCGATTCCTGGTCTTCATGCCGACCGTGAACCACACCGGCGTGTCGCGCAAGATCTCATCGGAAGAAGAGCGGCAGCGGCTGAAGCGGATTATCCAGAGCGAGCGTGAAAACGGCGGCGGCGGTTTCATTGTGCGGACTGCGGCGGCCGGCGCTACCGATGAGGAACTGCGAGCCGATATTCACTTTCTGAAGAACCTCTGGAGCGAGATCAAGACGCGCTCGGAAAGCAGCAAGTCGCCGGCGCTGATCTATCACGATCTGAACGTGGTGGAGCGGGTGCTGCGCGATCAGGTGAGCTCGGACTTTTCCGTCATCTGGGTTGACACCGAGCAGGAATACGAGCGCATTGTCCGGTTTGCGAATCGCTTCCAGCCGGCGCTGGTCAAGCGCGTCAAGCTCTACACGAAAGAGACGCCGCTCTACGATCAGTTCGGGCTGAACGAGGAAATCAACAAGGCCCTGAAGTCGAAAGTCTGGCTGAAGAGTGGTGGCTACATCGTGATCAATCAGACCGAGGCGCTGGTCGCGATCGACGTGAACACCGGCAAGTACGTCGGCAAGACCGCCCGCCTCGAAGACACGATCGTGAAGACCAACGTCGATGCGATCAAGGAAATCGTGCGCCAGGTGCGGCTGCGCGATCTGGGCGGCATCATCATCATCGACTTCATCGACATGGACGAGCGGCGCAACCGGCAGAAAGTGATGCAGGCGCTGGAAGAGGCGTTGCGCCTGGATCGGGCGCCCTCGAAGGTGCTGCAGTTTAACGATTTCGGTTTGGTGGCGATCACGCGCAAACGGGTGAAGCAGTCGCTCGAACGGACGATTGGATCACCGTGTCCGTATTGCCAGTCGACGGGCTTTGTGAAATCGGTGAACACCATCTGCAACGAGGTGTATGTCGAAATGCGCAAGATCTCGCGCCATCTGGAGCACAGCGACGTGATGTTGCGAGTGAACCCGGACGTTGCGAAAGCGCTGAAGGCAGACAACGCGCGGTTGTTGAACGAGATGGAAGAACTCACCAAGAAGACGATCATCATTAAGTCGGATCCGGCGCTGCACCAGGAGCAGTTCGATATTCACTAGGGCGATCGTGGAGGAACGGGGACGGGCACTTTGCCCGTCCCTTTTTTGCGCTGTTTTTGGCTCGGGACACTTCTTGAAATGGTACGAGAAATGGTAATTACAATGGTATAATGCCATTATGAATACCACACTGAATATGGACCGGGCGGGCCGGCTGGTTCTTCCCAAGCCGGTTCGCGAGCAGCTACAACTGGAGCCTGGAGAGCCACTGGAACTAGAGTCGTTCGACGACCATATCGTTTTGCGTCCAGTGCGCGGCAATGCCACGGCTTACAAGAAACAGGGCATTTGGGTCTTTCGAACAGGCCCGTTGAAGGCGTCTGTTGTCGATGAAACCATCCGTAAGGTTCGCAAGGAACGAGAGCGGCAAATATTGGGCACGAAACGGTGAAATCTTTCTTCGACACCTCGGTCCTGGTCGCATCGTTTCTGGACGGTCATGAACACTATGAACGGAGCTTTGCTGTTCTTGCCGACGCCGACCGCAAGAATGCGTGCTGCGCTGCGCATAGCCTTGCGGAACTCTATGCGACTCTGACGCGGTTGCCCGGAAGACTAGGCATGAGTGTGGACCAGGCGCTGTTGGCTCTCGATTCAGTCGCGGAACGTCTGGAGTTGATATCGTTGGATGTGCCTGAGTATCAGCACGCAATTCGGGAAGCTGCAAGCGCGGGTATCGTCGGCGGCACAATTTACGACGCCCTGTTAGGTCGGTGTGCGTTGAAGGCGCGCGCAACCAGGATCTACACCTGGAACGTCGCTCACTTTCGGATGCTCGGGGCTGAAATTGCCGGGAAGGTGCGAACTCCTTAATCCGAAATACCCAAGTACCCCGAAGCGGAGAGATCCCTGACAGAGCAAAGCCAGCGGTAGTGGATAGAGGCGGTTCTTATGCTTCCGCGATCAGCCGTGCCGCTTCGCCAGTGCGCTCGCGCAGCTTTTCGAGCGAGCCGCGAAGAGGTTTACTGTTGGCCTGCGCCTCCGCCTGCTGGCCGATGGTCAAGGCGAGGCGGTCCACGGCTTCGGCCAGCCGCTTGGCCATGTCGACGAGGACTACTAAAGAATCCGCGTGCAGTTTCCAGACCGAGGGGGAATTCTGCGAGCGCTTGAGTTCTTCCATCTCGGTGGTGATGCGCGCGGTGACCGCGACCACCCGTAGCAGCATTCGGGCAGCGTCGGCGCGCGGGCCCGCTTGTTCGAGATAGTCGGCGGTATAGGCCTCAATCTCGGCGGGACTGAGCATCAGGTTGAAATAGCGCATGGGCACGATCTGGCGGAACTTGGGATCGGCCACGCGCACGAAGACGCGAATCGATTCTTCCACTCGCCGCAATTTCGCTTCTTCGACCGAAAGTGCCTGGGGCGTGATGGCGGCGGGAACATACTTTGGAACTGCAACCGGAGCCAGCGCGGGAGCGGCAGCCGCGCCGCCGGCACTCACGGCGTGTGCGGAGTGCGTGGAGTCCGGACTGTTGCGCCGGATGGGCGGCCTGCGCTCCAATTCTTTTTTCAGCCGGGCGACGCGGCGGAATTTTTCCAGGGCCGCGCTGTAGTCAACCTTCAGCAAGGCTTCCTGATTCAGTGCGGCGACATGCTCGACGGTGACTTCGACGCCGTCGACGGTGCTCAGGATGCTGCCCCCGAGTTCTTCCAGGCGCTGGGCGTAATCCTTGATCGCTTTCGCGGCGGCGTTGAACAGGGAATGGAAACGATCGCCGAACGCGACATTGTAAGGCGCAAGAGTCGCCAGCACTCCAGGGTGATAAATCGATTCGCCGAGCGAGGCTTTCAACTGCCGAACCCGCGGAATGATGCCGGAGTCCATGAGCGCGCTGAAATCCTGGAAGCGATTCGCTTGGTCGAGCAGGGGGCCGAACTCGCGGAGCAGTTGCACATCGGCCTCCGACAGCACCGGCACGTCGGACTCGGACAGGATTTCCAGCAGCGCGATTTCAAACGGAGACAGAGGAATCGATCCATCGAGGCCGTAGCCACGCTGCTCCCACTGACCGGCCACACGGGGATGACGAAACAGAAAGGTTGCCACCAGATCGGTTTTGTCGCGATTGGCGCCGGAATCGTCGCGGTGGCGCGCGAAGTAGCGCAGCAGCGCCTCGGCAACTTCGGGATCAAGGTCGGACTGCACCCCGAGCCGCAGCATAGTTGGAGTGATCGCCATGTCGAGGAGCTGGATCCAGAGCTGCATGCGATCGAGAGTGGCGCGCACGTCGTCGGTGTGGCTGATCGCGTCCGGGGCGAGTTCGGCGGGCGCGGGCATCTCGCCGCCGAGTTGGTCACTCAGCAGCCGCTGGTAGAAGCTCTGCACGGTGGCGAGCAACGCCAGTTCCCATTTGGGATCCTCAACCAAAATGAGCTCCTTCGAGATCGGACAGTAACGTGGCCGAATGGGCGATGTCCTTCAGTACAGCCTAGTAAAACGGCAACGGCAGCGCAATTGGTTACCAGGTTACGGAAGTGACTGCACTAGTAACCGCGTGTAGAGACAGGGCTTGCCCCGTGTCACTCTGTGCCAGGAGATGCGGCAAGCCGCGTCTCTACGGGAATCAGTTTCTTTGTGGGGCTATTGAAAGACCACGGTCTTGTTTCCATACAGCAGAATGCGGTTTTCCACGTGCCAGCGGACGGCGCGCGACAACACGATTTTTTCGATATCGCGGCCTTTTTGGACTAGGTCCTCGACCGTGTCGCGGTGGTGGATGCGGACGACATTCTGCTCGATGATGGGGCCATCGTCGAGTACTTGAGTAACGTAGTGAGCGGTGGCGCCGATCAGCTTAACGCCGCGCTGAAACGCCTGGTGGTAGGGTTTGGAGCCGACGAACGCGGGCAGGAAAGAGTGGTGAATATTGATCAGGTTTTCGGAGCCGAGCGTGGCGATGAACTCGTCCGAGAGCACCTGCATGTAGCGCGCGAGAACGACCAGACTGCATTGGTGTTCGCGGACGAGCGCGATTTGCTTCTGCTCCGCTTCCCGCTTGTTCTCCTTCGTGACCGGCACGACTAAGTAGGGGATGCGGTAGAAATCGGCGATTCGCTGGTTGTCGGGATGGTTCGAAACGATCAGCGGAATTTCGCAGCGGAGTTCGCCGCTCTGGTGGCGGTAGAGCAGGTCTTGCAGGCAATGATCATGCTTGGAGACGAAAATGGCGACGCGGGGGCGATCGTTGGAGCGGGCGAGCCGCCAGTCCATCTGGAAGTCGCGAGCGATGGGAGCAAAGCGCTCGGGAAACTCGGCCAGGTCAAAATCGAATTCCGCGGGATCGAATTCGACGCGCGTCAGAAAGAGATTGGATGCCTCGTCTCCATGCTCGTCGTTGAACAGAATGTTGCCGCCGTGGCGAAAGATGAATTCGGCGATCGAGGCGACCACGCCTTTGCGGTCGGGGCAGGATACGAGAAGGATGGCGGAGTTGTGCATAGGAGACTCAGTCGGTTTCCCCCGTGTACCTCTGTGTCCACTGGGGTTCAAGAACTTCTTTACCACAGAGGACACAGGGGAAATCGCACTACTTTTTCAGCGCCTTCGCAATCTCGCGCGCGGCGTTGGCGCCGGAGCCGCCGGTCAATCCTGTCCCAGGATGCGTTCCACTCCCGCACAAATACAGGCGCTCGATCGGCGTCTGATAGCGCGCCCAGTCGAGCAGCGGGCGCATGGTGAAGAACTGATCGAGCGCGAGCTCGCCGTGGAAGATGTGGCCTCCGGTGAGGCCGTAGGTTTCTTCCAGATCCTTGGGCGTGATGATCTGGCCTTCCAGGATGGACTGCGGCAGATTAGGTGCGTACTGCGCGATCGTGTTCACCACGGTTTCGCCGAGCACGGCGCGCTGGCCCTCCCAGTCGCCGTCTTTCAACTTGTAAGGCGCGTACTGCATGTAGATGGACATCACGTGCTGGCCGGCCGGCGCGAGCGACGGATCCGCGAGAGACGGAAACGTGATTTCAAGGTAGGGCTGACGCGAGAAGTTGCCGTATTTCGATTCGTCGAAGGCGCGCTCCAGGTAATCGATCTCCGGGCTGATCTGGATGCGGCTGCGGAGCAAGTTGCCGTCGCCCTTGGCCTTCAGCGCGGTGAATTCGGGAAGCGCGGAGAGCGCGAGATTGATTTTCGCGACCGTCCCCACGGAGCGGTAGTTCTTGATTCTCTGTAGGAAGTCTGGTGAGAGATGCGAGGGATCGACCAGGCGCATCAGCGTGCGCTTGGGGTCGGCGTTCGAGACCACGGCCCGCGCAGAAATTTCTTCCCCGGATGCGAGCACGACGCCAGTGGCGACGCCATCCTTTACGCGAATCTCCGCGATGTAAGCGTTGGTGCGAATTTCCGCGCCCGCCTGTTTCGCCGCGGCGGCCATGGCTTGCGTGATCGCGCCGGCGCCACCGGCAGGGAACTGAACGCTTCCGGCGGGAGTTGCATCGGCAGCGGCACGCAGCATCAACACCAGCGCGCTGCCTGCCGACCACGGACCCAGGAAGGTTCCGAAGATGCCACGGGCAGCGATGGTGGCGCGCAGCGGTTCGCTGTCGAAGAACTCAGAAGCGAGATCGGCGACGGCCATCGGCGCCCAGCGCAGCACACGATACAAATCTTTCTTGCCGAGTTTCCGGAGAGAGCGGCCGGTCTTCAGCATTCCCCAGAGATCGCCGCTGCTGGGGCTGTCAATGTCCGGCGGCGCGAGTGCGAGCGCTTCGCCCATGACCTTGCCGATCTTGCCGAGTGCCGCGCCGAATTCCAGGTAGGAGGCCGCGTCTTTCTGCGACCACGCCGCGATCTCCTGCGCAGCCTTCTTTGCGTCGGAGTAGAGGACCAGCGACCGCCCGTCGGGCAACAGGGAGACGGTGCTCACGTCGGGCGTCGTCAGTTTCAGGCCGTGCTTCTCCAACTGCATGTCGCGCACGATATCGGCGCGCAGCGGGCCGGTGTTATGCGCCAGCGTGGAGCAACGAAAGCCGGGATGAAATTCTTCGGTAATGGCGGCTCCGCCCACCTGGGCGCGGCGTTCGAGCACCAGCGGTTTGAATCCGGCTTTAGCGAGATAAAAGGCGGCGACCAGACCGTTGTGTCCGCCCCCGACGATGATGACGTCGCGCGTTTCGGACATGGCCTTATGCCCCCTTTCCGTATTTCAAGATTTCGAGCGCCGACAGGCGTCCGTTGGCGCCCATGATGCCGCCGCCGGGATGCGT
>PKXK01000157.1 GCA_003132325.1 Acidobacteriaceae bacterium | reverse complement strand
CGCGATCCTCGCACGAGAGAAGTCCGAACGGCTGCGGGGACGGGTTGATGCCGATCTTCTGGCGCGGGCCGCTCGTTTCCTGATTGAGCCCGGCATCAGTGTCGTGAGTGCGGTTCTCGCGGCTGCCAATGTCGGCGAGGTCGTGCACTCGATGCACGATCCGACGGAAGGCGGACTCGCGATGGGGCTCTTCGAGCTGGTGGCGCCCGCCGGTCTCGGGCTTCGAGTCATTCGCGAGCACATTCCCGTGTTTCCCGAAACCGACACGATTTGCAGTGCGCTCGCGCTCGATCCGCTGAAACTGATTGCGTCGGGCGCGTTGCTGATCGCCGTCGCGCCAGACAGCGCGGACTCGGTCCTGACGGCCATTGAGGCCACAGGCGTTCCGGTTGTGGTGATTGGTGAGGTGCGTCCGTCGAGCGAGGGCATCACGATCGTGACGAATGGGGCCGTAGAGCCGCTCACGCTCCCAGTTCGAGACGAGATCGCGCGAGCCTTCGAAGGCGGTTAGGCCGGGCGGTATCAGCAGCTTTGATCGGAGGCCGAACATGAACGGACCGATCCATCCGTCACAAAGCGTTTACCATTGTAGGATTGTAAGCTTTCTAGCGGCGGTCGCCCGGCTGAGCTTGCGTCACCGCCGCTCGTGATACTCCGAGCCCGATCTAGCCACAAGCCCGGAACCCAAAGAACGGCGCCTCCGCAAAATGGCCGGAAGAGCGAGAAGCGTTTCTCCTCTTCAGGAACCAACGAGCATCAAAAAAGGTTCCGAGACGAGGCGGATTTCAATGGAAGTCCCGGCTCACAAGTTGTTCACAAAAAACGATTCGGCATAAAATAGTAAAAGTCTCACATCACATGGGGGGGCAATGGCATTCGCGCAAAACTGTGGCAGTGAGCAATCGTCTGTGGCACTTCGACCCAGTGACCGCTTGACGCTTGGATTGATTGGGATGGGAGTGATATTCGCTTCNNTTCGGGCTAGCGTTCGCCTGGATGACTACGAAACTGGCTAGAAGGATTTACCAATACCGAATGGAGGCCTCCGCGAGAATCAACTTGATTCGGGATCGCAACTGCAAGATTCGTCAGGCGGTAGAAGCAATCACACCCGTGCGATGTCCGAGCAATCAGCAAGCGATCCGGGTGATTCGTGAAGAGGTGGATCGAATCGAGTGGGCGTTGACCGAGATCATACCTCGGTAGGCGCACGCAGTGGTCGCTGGCTGAAGCGCCGCCCGCAGCCGTATTTAATGTGAATCAAGCCAGTTTGGGCACCACGCATCGAGTCTGCCCAAGACACAACAATTGCAGACTCAAGGATTCGCTCGAGACTTTGGTTCTCGTTAGGTTTCGTAAGTCCACTTCCCGGACCGGAGACGCGCTCAACCTCTCGCCCATTCTGCGTCGCGCTGGGACGTCCGCCGTGCCTCGGCGCTGTCTAAGTAGCAGCTCTGCTGGACATGCCGAGAGTGTGCCGAAACGATGGCATAGGGCACACCCAGAAAACGCCTGGCAACGATTCCCGTCACCTCGAGGCTATTGAAGTGTTGCTGCTTTACCTTCCCTAGAATCCGCTTCAAGGCGTTCTGGATCTTCTTCGCTCCAGGAGCACCAAAGAACATCGCCTTTTCTTCTGCCGCCATGAAGAAGAAGTTCCATCCCGAGGCACGGATCTTACGATCAAGGGCGAAGCCATCTAGCACCTTAACCAGGCTCCAGTTCCCCGAATAGGGCTCGCTCTCGAGGCCAAGGAGTTGCGTCATCAGCGGCGACTCCTCGATCAGAATGGCACCGACTTGAACGGCTGGTGGCATAAATCCTCCAGAGAAGCCTGGCTGGCGGTCAAGCTCGGGTAAGCGCAGCCGCTACGATCAGCAACAGTCAAACGAATATCAGGCCGCCAGTCACCAGGCCGATTCCGAAAGCACGTCCACCTCTACTCCATCGGCTCCAGCGTCTTTTCCGCTTCCTTCTATGCAGCCCTGTAACTGAACAGTTTTTGGCATTCTTGTCGGAGAAAACCGCCGGTGACGGGGATGCGGTGATTGCCCTTCTCGAAGACGAGCCGGCAGGGGATGAGGCAAGCTCGCCACTTGTAGTCTTCCGTACCGCGCTTGCGGCCATAAGCGGCAATGTCTTCTTGGGAGACGCCGTAGACGACCGCGCCAATTCTAGCCCACACGCAGGCGCCGCAGCCACCTGCTTCGTGTTGCGATAGTTTTCCTTAAATTCCCAGACCTTGGAAACGTTGAGCCCCGCAGACTTCCAAGACATGCGCCGGCCATAAATCTGCTGCGCCATGTCACCGAAGAAAGTCAACGATCCGTCTTGCGGTATCCCTTTGGCGAGGGATCGAATCATTTGCGGCGAGAAATCTTGTCCTTCATCAATGACAATGTGCTTGTAGAGCCGAGAAGAGCTATCGGCATCCATCTCCGCACAAACCGCTGTGGCCATATCATCCCAATCGAAATCTTTATGTGCCGCTTTGCGTCGCGCAAGATAGTCCTGGAGTACCCCGAATGCGACCTGGCGTGATTTTCTGTCTAACGGGACTCCGTCGCGGCCGACACGTTCAGCCTGGAGGTACTGTGGCAGAGAAGTAATTCCGTGTTGTTCAATCCATTGAATTTCACCAGAGAAGAACTCATTTCCTCGGGCAAAGATGGCATGATGTCCGCTCGACGCTGTAGCATTAGAGACTGCGGCGTCTATTAATTTAGCTCGCAGCGGCGGTTGGCAGATCGTGTTGTAACCCATCCGCCCACGGCTGTGTAGGTATCCGCGAGCAAACAGGTGATAGTTCTCAACAGTCACGTTCTTGAAACTGGGATCTTGGAAGTGCTTGAGGTATGTGACGAGAGCTCGATTGAACGTTACCAAGAGTGTTCGCTCACTATTCCCTGTGTTCGGATTTCCCAGGAATGCAGATCTCAAGATTGCAAGTGTAGTTTTTCCGCTTCCGGCCGTTCCCAGCCCGACGAAATGACCTTTTGCTGGGAGATAGAGGACGTCCCGTTGACGTCCGATCGGCGTAGGCAGGCTCACAGTCGTGGCATTTGACGCGCAGCTAATCTTGATGATCGTTGAACTGCCAGCCCACGGTCAACTTTATCTTTCGCGCCCTCCCCGTGCCCAGACTGTTATCCGCCGAAGATGGAGCCTCACGCGGGCTGCGATATTTTCAAGAAAAACGGGGCTCATGGCGAGGAGATCTTCCGGCGTCCGCATTTTCTGAAACACCTGCACTATTTTCTCTACGGCCCGGATTTGCCGCCCCAGGTCATTGAAGCGTTCCGACAGAAGGTCGCGGATATCGGGTTTGTCACTTCCTCGGATATTGTTCCGCTCGGCGCGTTCGCACGACAACTGACGCGCGCGAACAAGCTCGATGCCAGCGATCCAGCGGAAGAGTTTTTCAAGCTTGCGCTCGACTGCGGGCTCGCACTGCACGAGGCACGATCAATTCGTGATTCGGTGAAAACGGCTCGCTAAAGTGGAAAGTGCCTGGCGCTTACTGCTTCCATTCGTCGCTCCAGACGCCGAGTGGCAGGGATACCGCCGGCTTGCGACCGCTGCCCTGATTGCTCCGGCGCTCCTCGCTCCACACCGCGAGAGACAGATAGATCAAAGCGGCGCGGGCAAGCTTCAGCAGGCGCAATGTCCTGGCCGCAAAATCCTGCCTGTAAATCGAGTATCCGAGCGACTGTGAACCGGGGGCGACCATCTCCTGATGGAGCTGAAGATATTTGTGCTCCAGATGATTTCGCATTTCGTTAAGAGATTCGGCGTCGGGTTCGGTAACGCTCTGGAATTCATCCTCGAAGAGATCCGTCGACAGCCAGAACAGGCCGCGCAGTGGCCAGTTCGGGCAGGAGGCAAACATCCCGAGCAGGGGGCGGGGGCGAGCCCTTCGCTTCATACCAAACGCTTCTGAAAGACACTTTGTTCGGGTGGTGCCCGAGTTTGAGGTAATGATTCAAGAAACAGCTGATCTTGTCGAACAACGAATAGGCCAACCGAAACGCTGCGCGCATTTTCTCTGCCGCGAGCGAGTAGGCGGGGTAGTCAAGCGTGTTGTAGAGCAGGACATTGCGATCGGAAAAGTGCGGCCCCCTTCGCCCGTAGCCCTTCGTAGTACAGGTAGCGCGCGGAAACGAATTCCTGCTTGATCTGGTTGAAGAAACCGATCACTGGCGGCATGGAGCGACTCGTGGCGTCGACGGTCAGCGACGGAAGCGTCAGAACATCCTGGGCGGCTATTGGTAAAGCACCCACATCATTCAATGGATTTATAAACAAGCGGTTTTTCAGGCACCATCCCCGATATTGCCGTTCTGCCGTGCTCTCGCCAAGTTCGTACTCGCGGCCGGCGATTTTCTGCCGGACGGCGCCGACATCCATGCGAGATTCAATCTTTCGCGCCTCTTCCAGGAATCCGACCCGCGCTGCTGTGTAGTCAGCGCTCTCATAAAATGCGTCATCGCCGAGAGCCGACATAAGCGCCTCATGCGCGGGGACCAGCATGAAGGCGGTATGTCCCCCATCGTAGAGCGCGCGGGCATAATGGCTGAGGGCAATGCCGCGATTCCCCCGCGCCATGCCGAACTTGCCATTGAGACTCAGCGCGCGGTCGAATATTTCGATGGCCTCAATGAAGCGGCCTATTTTATCGAGCTGATTCGCCAAATTCGTAAGAACCTGGCAGCGCCTGACAGCGGGAAGTTTCTGAAATCCGTCATGGCACACAGTGCGCCGGAGCGCAAGTATCTGCTCCTGACACTCCGGCTGCTCCCAGGACCACACGTTCGGATTTGTCTGCATCTGCTCACGGTTTGCCCACGCATTGGCGCGGAAGTAATGCGCGAGTGCAATAAGATCGGGAGAAAGGCACCGGGATTCGAACTCATCGAGGAGGGCAAAGGCCTGATCCGTGCCCGACGCTGACTGCACGTCGAACGATGAGTCAATCAGCAGTCCAATCTTGTGCAAAGCGTCGGCATCGGAGAGACCGGCAATCTCGGATTGTGGTGGTTCATCATCCATCGTTTGCATCATCCCCGCCACGCTTTGCCACCGAGGAACTCTGCTTCAGGATATGCCAGTCGAACATGCCGCGAGTGAACGAAGAAATATCCGCGAATGATTTCTGGAATGCATCCGTACTCCTCTTGAGCAGATCAGTGCAGAATTCCAATGTACTAGCGATGTAGCCCTTCTCGACATCATTCTCTTCGCCGCGGCCGCGATTGTGTTCCGCCATTCGATAAAAGGCAAGCGGGAACGAGTGCGCGTGGGAAGAAAGAAAGCGATAGAACCCACGCGTTTTTGGGTCGAATTGTCCCATTCTTTGCAGGATTTCATCTTGGGTGAGAATGCTGGCGCGCTCTCCTTTTAGAAGCGTTTTTCTGAGTGCTTCAGGTAATTGCGAAAAGTAGGCATTGTTCTGAAGCAGCCCCTTCAGCTCCTTTGCTTGCCCTTCGAAGCTGGGTAGCTGCGGATCGTTTGCATCGAGGGCGCGAAACATCCGGGAGCGCTCCATGCAGTCATGCAATTGCATGACCTTAAGCCGGGCGAACCACTCGTCGTCGTTCACCGGCTCAATGGCAAGATAAGAGAGTTGTAGCGCGCATTCAAATAAGTTTCTTGCTAGAGAAGCGATCGATCCGAAGTCCCAGTGTTTGCCACCAACGTTTACCTTGCTGCGAGGGCAGAGCCATAGAATGCTGATCGAAGTGGTACACAGCCGCGTAAAAAGGACCGACCCCCAAAAGCGGCGCTGACCGGCATCGAGGCCCGTTGCGGCATGTGAGCTGACGATGGCCTGCTCTAGGGTATCGGTAAAATGGCCGAGCGCGGAAAGATAGTATTCATCCGCCTTGGCGGCGTCAACGCCCGCGCGCCAGTGCCCGATCCTGCGGGTTCCGATTGCATAATGTCTAAGTGTAACCTTCCTACCGAAGGCTTGAGACGACACGCATTAGCCTATTCAAGCGTTGGCCGCTTACGAAAAGGGTGCTTTTCGGCCCTTTCAATGCCTCACGTTGCTGCTGAATTCAGCGCTGCAGGACGGCTCCTGTTACGGTGTAGACCTTGCCATCCGTAACCAGTTCAATTGGGCCCCGACGGTGGGGACAGGCATCGGGAGATTTTCCCCGGCACTGATCTATGGCATCGGCGACGTACAAATGCGCTGCAGCGTAGGTGCTCGACGCGAGCACGTCCAGGCTATGACGGCGCCTTTGCCCGGAGACAGGCACACTTCTGACACACTCCCTGCCAGAAACAAGTGAGTTTTAGTTTGTTTGGGAACGAAGCCGACTGATCGGCCGTCAGTCGGTCAGAGATCGGATTCCTTCTGTGCACACCATCGTTCCAACAGCCTACCGGGTTGATGATTTTCGCCTGTGTCCCAGAACGTGCCACAGATTTTCCTACGTGCTCGTTGGCATCGCCGCTGCTCTCCCCTGATTGAGAGCAGCGCGAACCATTTCCAGTTCCGGATGTTGATACTGCATCGCAGCTCTCACATCCTTATGTCCCATGGTCTTCATCACCGCCGCGAGATTTCCGGTGTTCGTCAGTACCCGTGTGCCGTAATCATGCCGGCTGCAGTACAAGACCAGATCCTCAGGAAGGCCGGCCTTCGCACGCGCTGCGCGAAACCGTCTTCCCACATCCGTCAAATGACCGCACTTCGATCGCTTGGACGGAAACAGCCATCCTTCGCTTCTTCCACCACAGCGCGTGCGCAGCACCTCGGACACCCGATCGCTCATTGGGATCATCCTTCTACCTCCAGCAGTCTTGCTGTCCGGCACGAAGATGATTCGGTTGTTCCAATCGAGGTTCTCCATGCGAATGCGGTAAAGCTCTCGCTGGTTTCGCATTCCGGTGTCCCTCGCAACGATGATGATGTCCCGAAACAGATCGAAAGTGCCAGGCGTCCAATTGCAGGCCTTGGCCGCGACCAGCAACTTCTGTTCCGCATCATCATCCAGCCTTAGATTGCGCCCATGCTCCGTCAGCAGCTTGAATTTTGGAACCCGGCCGATCAGATTCCATTCTTCTGCTCTGTGGAGCATTCGACGCAGCGTCCGCAATGCACAGTTGGTGTTCGATGCCGAGCCGCTGAAACTGAGCCCTTCCACATCCTCCTTCGTTATGTGATCCAAGCGCATGCCGACGATTTTCGTCATCGAAAGCAGCCGCCAACCGTTACCGTAATAGGCTCTCGACTTCGCCGCGAGAGTTGCCGATTCGACCCAACTCAGAAAACGAATCGAAAACTCCTCCAGGCTGGGGGCCTTCCGGTCCAACGGACCGGTTCCTCCCATGGTTTGTGAGAGCCTCAAAGCGGCAATCTTTGCGGCTCTCTTCTTGTTGGTCTCTTTGGTAGATCTTCGGTATCGCTGGCCGCGCAATTTGAAGTCATACCAATAAAATCTGGAATCCTTCTTCTTAAATAGCTCCACGAGTTTCCTCCATTGCAGCCCGCACGGAAGGCGCTCGTGTGTTCTTCCTGACGAACCCAAGAAGAACAGGAAGATCCTAGCTCACTCAGTCCTCTATTTCTACCCGACCTGAATCAATACGTCGTACTAGCGAATCTACAGGAATGAGTCGGTGGCGAGCGGTAAGATGCAGCCAAGGAGGCGCCTTATATGGCAGCCAGCTTACCCAATGCAGAGATTCGAGATGTCCACACCATGACCCGCTATCTCAAGTGGTCACAAACGGAAAAACGTATTGCCCCGCAAGGCTTTTGAGCGAGCCCTGGATCGGGAATTTCAAGTGGTGATACGGACCGCGAAGGAAATGGCCGGCAAGATAGAGCAACCGGCGGACCTCTGGGACTTGGAGTCTTATCTGACCCAAAGCCGCAACCAGTGCTGTGGTCTGCAGAGTGTGCCAGGACGTTTCCCCCTGCAGGTGGTAAGCGGCCAGTTTCCAGAAGGGCTAACGCGAACGATCTTGCCGTCACCCGGGTTCGGAAAACCTGGTGCGCCGGACAGTTCGCGTGTTGAGAAGCCGCCTACCTCCTTGCCTTCATTGACTTGCCCTGCCTCTAGACCTAAGATTTCAGCCCGATGACCGGGCAGACCATTTCGCACTACCGCATTCTCGAGAAGGTAGGTGGCGATGGGCCGACTTTTCTGAGGATGGACCGCTCCGATCACGTTCAATATGCCGACGGGTTTATTTCATGCTGCGGCTGTACAGGCGATTTGAAGACAGTATTCGTCTAGCTGGTCGGCTGCGCGTCTCAGTGTTCCGAATCGAGGATTTGAAGGGAGATCGCGATTGTGATGACCTCTCTAGACTCTGGCCTAGTTCGCCGCTTTGCTTTATGCGTTTTCGCGCTAGCGCTGTCTACCGCCCGTGTGGGAGCCCAGACAACCCCAGCCCCGGCTCCTACTCTGGAGGAAGCGCTCAGCGCGGAAATCGCTCGGTTTGTAGAAGCCGATCGGGCTGCGCCGCCCGCAGATTGTCAGGTGCTTTTCGTTGGCTCATCGAGCATCGTCAAATGGAGGGAGAACCTCGCCGCTGACATGGCGCCGATGCCGGTGATCGACCGTGGGTTCGGCGGCTCGCACATCGAGTATGTGAACCACTGGTTCGACCAGATCGTCGCACCCTATCGGCCTCGCGCCATCGTCTTTTACGCGGGTGAGAACGACATTGACGCGGGAAAATCGGTGGACAGAGTCGTGGCCGATTTTGACGAATTCATGACGCGGAAGACGCAGGCGTTGGGCAAGACACCGGTCTATTTCATCTCTCTCAAGCCTTCAAAATTGCGCTTTGCGCAATTTTCTCTTCAAAGCCAGGTCAACGATGCGATACGCGCCCGCGCTGGCAAACGCTCGGATCTGCACTACATCGACGTGGTCTCGCCGATGCTCGAGAATGGCAATTCGAAGGATCTCTTTGACCCTGACGATCTGCACATGACCGCAGCGGGCTACCTGATCTGGACCCGGGCTGTGCGGGCGGCGCTGCTGCCCAACACCGAAGCCGAGGCACGCAGCTGCCGTCTTACAGTCGCCCAGCCTTCCGCCGTGAAACCAACGTCTCGCCAGTAGGATGTAATCTGGAACCAAAAGCAGCACGGCCCCATGTGTCTAGTTCTGAGGGGTGCACTACATCTGGCGGGTACCGGGTTTCACCAGCTACCTCAAACTCATTTGGCGTCACAGAAACTCCGCGATGGCAAAAACACGGGTTACGGCATGGCTGGGGCCTGGGACAGTTTGAAGATGAGGACATCGCCGCCCATGCCGGGGGCCAGCAGGGAGCCAGTTCCAGCCTGACGATCTATCCTAAGCTTTGCGGTCATGATCAACATGGATGAAGCCGACGCCACTCAAATCGATCATCAAATCAGCACCGTGCTGCTGAAAGATGTCTTCGGTGTCGAGTCAGATTCCCAAAGGTGAGGCAGCAGGCCGCCGGCTGAGCTGCAGATTCCGGAATTATTCAGAGGCTTCCCGAGCGAAATTGCTCCACAAGACGATCGCTGGAGCGGAGGGCGAAGGCAAGAATCGAGAGCGTGGTTGTTTTGTCAGTACAGTTTAGGAAAACGCTGGCGTCGCACACGTACAAGTTAGCAACGTCGTGGGTCTGGCCCAAGCGATTGGTGACAAACTTCGTGGCGTCATTGCCCATGCGGCATGTGCCGGTTTCGTGCATGCTGTAACCGGGCATCTCGGGTTCCTCGGCAGCGTATTCCAAAACTCCACCGGCGGCATGCAACACGTCGGCGCTGATCTGTTTCGCATGCTGAAACATCTGCAACTCGTTATTTCCCCATTGGAAGTGAATACGGACCTTTGGAATTCCAAACGAATCTTTCGCTTCCGGGTCGATATCCACAAAGTTCTTGTCGGAGGGTAAAGTCGGGGCCTGCACGGTCAAACTGACTGGCGTCGGATACCGGCGCTTGATTTCCCGCTTGAAAGGCGAGCCGAAACCTTCGATTTGATCGTGGTACGACGGGAATTCCGAACAACCCCCTTCTGGATAGACGGAATAACCACGGATAAAGTTTTCTTCGTGCGCCTGTTGCAGGTTCTGCCAGCGGGGCATCCATGCAATCGAATTAGCGCTAACATTGTCTGGGAAGCTGGGCTGCCCCAAAAGCTGCGGCAGGTAGCCACGCGCCGTGGTCGCATACAGGTGGTCACAGAGGTTGCGCCCTAGCTGCCCACTAGAATTGGCAATACCTGTCGGCCAGTGCCGTGATTTTGAGTTCAACATAATCCGGGCGCTTTCGATACATGAAGCTGCCACCACGAGCGCGCGCGCCTGCACCTTATATTCCTGCCGCGATTCGCGATCGATATAGGCCACGCCCGAAGCGTGGCCGTTGGCATCAACCAAGATGTTCTTGACCACGGCATTCGTTCGCAGTTCCAGGTTCCCGCTAGCTTCAGCTACTGGAAGCAAGAACCACGGCGAGGAGAAGAAGGCACCAACTTCACAGCCAAACGTACAATCTCCGCAATAATGGCACGCGGGATGCCCCTCATGCGCTTCAGTGAGCTGCGCGATTCGATCCGGTAAATAGGGTACACCAACTCTTTCACAGCCCTTCTGGAGAATCATGTCGAAACATCGGAAATTAAACGGTGGCAGGTAAACTCCGTCGGGGTTGCTGGGACGGTTCTGCACTGTGCTGGCCACGCCGATCATTTTTTCCACGCGCGTGTAGTAAGGCGCCATCTCGTCATAGGTGACCGGCCAGTCTGCGTCATATCCGTCCAGGGAGGCGGCCTTGAAGTCGATGTCACCGAAGCGCGCCGAACTACGGCCCCAAAAATTGGTCTTTCCTCCTACAGCGGAGCAACGCGGCCACATCCACTTCGTGCCCGGCGCGGTGGTACATGCGATGTCGTGCTCCCAGGCGCCTTCGTTGTACTCCGAGTTCAGGAAGCCGGGCGTGTCTTTCATGCGTGTCTTGGGGTCGCCGAAGCCCCGATATTTCATTTCCCAAGACATGCGGTGGTTTCGAAAATCTTTTTCCGGATTAAGGCGTCGCCCGGAATTCAGCGCACAGACTTTCAGACCGGCCTCGCAGAGGGTTTTGATCGCCATGCCGCCGCCGGCGCCGGTTCCGATCACAATCACGTCATAGATCTGTTTTGGCATAAGGTTGCTACGATTTCGGAGGTGCGGGTGCAAGATGACGATGTTCGGGATCATCCTGGTGGGGGCAAGCCGGAGACTCGGCGTAGAACTTCAGGCCAGGGAAATCCAACTCCTTCAAGCCAATTTCACTCGTGTAAAAACCCATCACGGTGTATTCGCGTATTCGACCGAAGAATTTGCCGCCACGTTCTTCACCCGGGCGGAATTTCTTCTTGTAAGCAAGCGATTCAAGCAGAGTGACCTGCTGGGCCGGATTGAGGCTCAGGAACGCCTTACCCGAATTGTTTTCGCTGTGCGAGTTCAGCCAACTTAGACCGGTGCGGAAGTCCGGTTGCAGATTAGGATCGCGCGAAACCATTAAGTCGATGAACTCTGAGACTCCCGCTTCGCGCGCGCCGGGGGTGTCGTCAGTGGGGATAATAATATCGGTGAGGCGTTCGATCATCGCATATTCAGGAGCAGTAAAGAACAGTGGCTGATACACGGCGGGCTTGATTTGCGCCAGGACGTTGCTGATGTGTCCGCAGGCAAAGCTCCACTTACTAAAGCCAGGGAAGGTCGCAGCTCCCGCCGCCAGCGTAAGGATACGCAAGATTTCACGACGTTCTATGCTTTGGCCGGCCATCGTTGTCCTTCATCTCTTCGTTTCTTGCAACAGGTTACACGGGCGTGCTCCATCAAACCGGAGCCTCAGCGGAAACTTTCTTGAGACTGATCGTGGCATTGGTGATTAGCGGCTTAGCCCAGAAGCCGACGCTGAGAACAAAGCCAAATGTGACGTAAAGAAAAGCGCAGCCGGCGCGCAGCCCAAGATGGTCGCCGATGCTCCCGATAATTACTGGAACCACGGCCCCGCCCACGACGGCGGTGCTCAAAATCCCGGAGAAAGAACCGTGGTGCTCGGCGACCGAGTTAAGCGCAAGCGAAATGACAATCGGCCACATCACCGAAGTGAACAGGCCTACGGCTGGGAAGGCAATCACAGATACATTCGCCGGTCCAAACAGAGCAGCGGAGAGACAGAAGAGCGCGCCGACACCCGCACCGATCAATACCTTGCGGCTGTCAAATATCTTCAGCAGCAACATGCCGATGGAACAGCCCGCCGTTAGCAGCCCCCAAAACCAGGAAACCGCAGTTGCGCCCGTGGTATGAGGATCGAAACCATGGTACTGGTAAAGAAATTTTGAAATCCAGTCCGCGGTGCCTTGCTCGCAGCCAACGTAGGCGAACATGGCGATAAAGTACATCCAGACCACTCGTTGGCGCGCCAGGCTGCGATACATGTCCCACGATCCCGCACTCTCTTCGTCAGTATGTTGAACACGCGGAAACCCGAAAAGGGATATAACCATGACCATCAGTAATGCGGAAGCCGCAAAAATCCAATACATCGAAGCCCACGGCAGGCCAGCTGGGGTTAGCCTTCCTAGAACCCGAAGAGCAACATTTTGCCCGGACGAAACACCATTCAGGTTGAGGACAAGATAAGAATAAATTCGCGGACTAATGAAGGACGCGCTGCCGAAAACCAATTGCGCGAGGGTTGAATTGAAAGCATAGTGTTCCTCACCGCCCGCCACGCGCAGTAAAGGGTTAACCGCTACTTGCAGCGTGGCCATCCCGGCCCCGATCACGAACAATGACACGATGGCAACGCGATATTGCGGAAACAGCGCGAAGCTCAGCGATCCCAGCGCGCCCACCAGAAACGCCAGAATCATTACCGGTTTTTCGGTAAATCGTTCCACCAGAAAACCGGCGGGAATCGACATCACCCCATAGGCAATGAAGAAAGCGAAGGCCAGAAATCCCGCGGCGGTCAGGCTTACATGGAAACTGCTGATGATGTCCGGCACAATCGGCCCAAGAATGTTGGTCAACAAGGACATCACGAAGAACGTGAGGAAAACCAGACCGACCATGTAGCGATTTCTTGCCATTAGTGTTCCTTAAGGCCTTTGCCGGGGTCTGTCCGCAGTGGGGTGGTCAGGAAGCAAGTGGAACTCCATGCTGAATGCCATCATGCCAGACCCTTGCGGCGCCGATAAGATTGGTATCCTCTCCGAGCGAAGCCAGGGCGAGCTCGCTCTTCTCGAATGGGACAAAACGGCAACCGCTGCAAATCACTTTGCGGATGCCGTCAAGAAACAGGACTGCGCTCTTCATCAAGCTGCCACTTAAGACAATCACGTCAGGTGTAAACAGATTGATGAGGTTGGCCAGACCAATCCCCAGATAGTAAGCCTCCCGCTCAACCGCCTGGCGAGCCAGAGCATCGTCCTGCCGCGCGAGCTGGCAGATGCGCTTGGCGGTGAGATGTTCGCGATGCGGATAATCGGCCGGCGCATTCGCATCCAGCCATGCCACCATCGCTGGTCCCGCAGCCAGCGATTCCCAGCAGCCCCGGAAACCGCAAGAACAGAGCGGTCCAGCGGGATCGATGACCTGGTGTCCAAGTTCGGGATGAGCTCCACTTACGCCGCGATAAAGGTGTCCGTCGAAGACAATCCCGCCGCCAATCCCAGTTCCAACCGTGACATAAATGAGTCTCGACTTGTTTTTTCCGGCGCCCCAACCTGCCTCGGCGAGGGCGGCGGCATCGGCGTCGTTTTCCAGGGCTACCCGCACATGGAATATGCGCGCCAAGTCTCCCACCGGATTCTGCCCGCGCCACCCGGGAAGAAAATCAACTTCGCCAAACTTCCCGGTGAATGGGTCTACCGGACCCGTGGATCCTATCCCTATGCCGGTGATTTCAACACTGGCAACTTGTGCCGTCTCACGCAGCAGGCCGGCGATTGTCGCCAGGCCGTTCGCGTAGCTTGCGGCATCGGTGGGCGACTCCTTCCGGGCCAATACGTGCCCGCTCTCTGTCACCATGCCAACCGCGATTTTTGTTCCGCCGATGTCAACGGCACCTATCATCAGATATCCCTGCCTGTTCCTTGCCAGGCCAAGCCAGTTTCACGGATGACGCATGCAAAGCGAAGTTTATGTCTCCTCTTTCGGAGCTCCCGATTTCTCTTGCGACAAACCCCATTCGTCTTCGACGATGTAAGAACAGAGACGAAAAGTATCACAGTCCACCCCTGACAGCCCTGCCAATCGCTCAGCGACGAGTTGCGCCGGAATGACGTCGATGAGGAATTGCCACTCGGAAGGCACTTGAGGCAGATCGAAGACCAGGTGTCCGGCGTGCTCCGGGAGATCTTGACCAATCAGCATGACGCAAGCGCCCAGCCGCATTAGATCTCGCGCCACCGACAAATCCTGGGCGCGCACGCTCCGCCCGTCGATCCATATACCGAAACGCGCACCTCCGGTGACCATCTCCTGCGGACCGTGCCGGAACACTCCCGTCCCCATGGCCGTGGCCGGCGACTTGACACCTTCCTCCCACAGAAGTCTGGCCTCATGGCAGGTTCCCAGACTCGAACCGCGCGCCAGAAAGTAAGACACGCTGCCGGGCAAGAGCCAGGCTGATTCCGCAATCTGCTGCTGCCAGCCGGCGAGCGATGACGCGGTCGCAGCGACCGCGCGCGACAGTGAGGTCGCGAGGGCATCGTCAAAGACGCCAATGCTGGCGCTGGCCAGAGCTCCGGCGGTTGCGGCTAACGTGGAATAGGTATTGACCGATATTCCGTGATCGAACTCGGCGCCGATCACAATCGGGATCTGCGCCTCCCGGGCCAGAGGCCCGTCTTCCGAATTTGTCACAGCGATGACGATGGCGCCACACTCGCGGGCTTTTGCCAGCAGGTGCACGATTTCTATACTTCGGCCCGTTCGCGAAATGACGATGATCACGGCGTCTGATGGTATAGCGGCAAACTGCAGGAGTTCGGAGGCGTCCTGCATGTACACAGGATGACCACCAAGAAAGAATAAAGGAGCTGCCGTCAAGGCGGCGTGCCAACTGCTGCCAATTCCGGTCAGATAGACATGACAGGCATTGCGGATCGTCGCGGCTGCTTCGGCCAGCCGACGGCGACCGGCTCCCTGGAGATAGTCAATCGTCCGTTGCAGTTCGACGGGCTGGCGGAGTATGTCCTCAAGAAAGTGGGTCATGGTTCAGAGTGTAGGAAACCAGTCTTGGAAATCGCTTTCACGGCCGTCCTTTTAATCTACGCGACGCGCGGGTAGGTCGAATACTGCTCGTCCCCAATGTCATAGTTTTCGACAGTGATGGGCTTCCAGAAGGAAGCCATCCAGTGTAATTCACCGATCAGGGGGTCCAGATTCCGGCGATCTGGAAGCCCATACGAGATTCGTGTTTACTTCCATTCGAAGGTCGCCACCGATTGGGAAGGTAGAGTGTAATTGAAGTAGGCATCCTTCCAACTCACGGAGAAGGTCTCTGGCGCATTCCCCGAGTTCAGCGCGAACAGGACGATCGAGCCATCCGGATTCTGAAATGCAACGTCCTCGATCCCGTCGGTGTTGAACGTGTTGGAATCGATGCGGTGGGCTCCCGGAACGACAAACTTAGCCAAATGGCCGAGCACGTAATATTCAACGTTGTAGGTTATGGTCGCCGGAGACGTGCGGGTGTCCACGGTCACCACCCCTCGGCAATTCAAGCAGCCGCCATTCGTCGGTCCGGAGTTCTGATCGAGGGCGAGGTTCCACAGTGAAATGCTGCGCGCCCAGTTGCGGGTCGCGCCAATCAGCAGGTTCTCTGAATTCCACACCAGATCGCCGGCGAAGTTCGACCCCACCGTGCCGCTACATTCCGTGAACCAGATGTCCTTGCCTGGATAGGCGGCCTTCACTGCCGATTGCGCGCTCACATCGCCGTTGTAACAGTGAAAAGAACTGCCAGCTACATAGGGGGAAGCAGAACTGCCGAGAACGGACTCCGGATAATCGGTATTGTCCCAGTTATGCTCATAGGCGAGAATCTTCACCGTGCCCAGGCCGGCATTGTTCAGCGCTGGCCCAAGATAGTTGGCAATGAAACCTGATTCGTCGCTGGCAGCCAGATACTCGCTCGGGTAAGAACTGGTCGAATTCAGCGGTTCGTTCTGCACCGAGATGGCGTAGATCGGAACTCCCGCCTGCTGATACGCCTGCAGATACAGGACGAAATACTGTGACAGGCTGGGAAAGTAAACCGTGTTCACGTTCCCGCCATTCATCGTGCCGCTAACCTTCATCCATGCTGGCGGACTCCACGGGAGCGCCACCACTTTAGCGGCGGGGTTGATCGCGAGCGCTTGCTGCAACAAAGGAATGATGTAAGTCGTGTCGTGCGCGATGGAGAAATCGACAAGCTGCGGGTCGGTTTGCCCGGCCGGGACATCGTCATAACTGTAGTTGCCGTTTACCGCGAAATCGGTCGCCCCCATCGGTTGGCGAAGGAAATTCAAACCGATCCCCGCCGTCGGGCTGAACAGTTGCTGCATCAGCGCGGCTTGCTGCGAGGAATCCAGATCGTTCCAGATGACCCAGGCAGAGGAATCGGTGAGCGAGGCGCCGAATCCGTCCATCATCTGGTACTGCGTCGCCTCATTCACCGTGATGACCGGCGAACTCTGGCTCCCGCCCGTCCCGAACGCCACCGTTGGTCCAGGCTGGAGCAGCATGGCCTGGTCGCCCGTGGTCAATCCAACTTGTGCATTCGGACCCGTCGGCGTAAAAAGCGCCCGTTGGTTGCCGCCGCCGCAGGCCGCGAGACTGAAAGCCAGAAGGCAGACCAGCGGAGTTCCACCGACGAGGGGTCGGGATTGAACACTTGACATGGAGTTCACCAGACTCACAGCTCTTTCGACCACACCCATGTGGTCACGGAACCCTTGTCCAGAGCAATGTCCGCCTTCATCGCTCCCATGTGCACCGTTGCCGTCTGCGCGGGCCCGGGGTTGGTCACCACCAGCACCCGTGTTCCATCTGGATTTGCGAAGGCCACATGGCTGATCCCCGTCAGCGTGCTCTCGGAATCGAAGCGACGCGCGCCTCGGCGAATGGCCCGCGAAAAATGCGCGAACGCCCAGTATTGCCCGCTGCGCGTGATTTCCCCAGTCTGGGAGTGAATCGTGACCAGACCACCACAAGGAAACGGCCCAATATTCGGGCGCCCCTGCTCATCAAGCGCCAGGTTCCAACCCGTAATCGAACGGCACCAGTTGCGCAGAACCGCAGTGAAAGTCTGGCCCCACGTTGTCCAGTCCGTCAAATAGTCGGGGCTCGTGTAGTCCGGCCCACCTTCAGTCCAATACATCTCCGCGTCGGGATGAGCTTCATGCGCCCTGGTCATCATCTCCGGAGTTCCGACGTAGCCATGCCAGGCAATCGCATTGCAGTACTTCCGCAAGCCTGGGTCATCGAGTTCCGCAACCGCGCGGCCCCACAAATTGTAGTTGTGATCGAGAATCCAGATCTTCGTCGAGAGGCCCTGCTTTTCGAGCAACGGCCCCAGGTGGTCGCGTACGAACTCGATTTCGTACTCTTGCGGCCAAATGCATGCCGGCATCCGTCCATCCTGGTCGGTGTCCACTTCGTTTTGTGGTGTGACGGCCTGAATCGGAACTCCTTCCTCAGCGTAGCCCTGAAGAAACTTCAGGAAGTAATGTGCGTAGGCCGGCATGTACCGGCGTCGCATCGATCCGCCGAGCATGGATCCTCCGGCCTTCATCCAGCCCGGCGGGCTCCACGGTGACGAAAAAAGAAAAATCTCGGGATTCGCCTTTCGGGCCTCGCGCAACATCGGCAGAATGTACTGGCGATCTTGCTCAATCGAAAAGCGCTTTAATTCTGGATCGGCTTCTCCTTCGTCGTAGCTGTACACCTTGGTCGAGTAGTCGCTCGATCCGATGCAGGTGCGGCAAACGTTGAGCCCCATCTCCGATGGATGGAACAGTTCGTGAAACAGGGATTCGCGACATGACGGCGAGAGCCGGTTGAAGGTGTAGCAGGCAGCGTCCGTAAATGCCGCACCGAAACCGAGAATCGTCTGGAATTGCTTGTCCGGCTTGAGAACAATCGCTTGCTCGGGAGGCTTGGCGGACGAGGTCTGCCACCGAAGCCCACTCCTCGGGGCAAAGCGACCTTTTCCGCTCGTCACCCAGGCAGCAATCTCTCCCGCTTGGCTTGGGGCGTCGATGCCGGCGACGGGCAACGCGCGAGCCGTGGCGACGGCTGCCAATCCCACCGTTGTAGATCTTAGAAACTCCCGCCTCGTTTTTTCCATCGACATCGCATTCTCCTGGTTTGTTTGCAATAATGTGCCAGCTCACAACTCATGAATGCCGCGTTCTACCGCAACGCGCTTAGCACCCGGAGTTCTTTATGCAAACGACACGGATACGGTTTTTCTCGCTGTGTGCGCTCACCGTCGTTATTGTTATTAGCCGGGCGATAACCTGCTTTTCTCAAAGCCCTGCAGCTCCCCCACCCAGCAACGGTTGGACACTGGTTTGGAGCGACGAATTCAACGGTCCGGACGGATCCTCCTTTGATCGCACCAAGTGGGTTGCTGAAACCGGCGGCGACGGTTGGGGCAACCAGGAGCTTGAGTACTACACCAATCGCAGCGAGAACGCATCGGTGCATGATGGCAATCTGGTGATCAGGGCGCTGGCGGAAAAGTATACGGGCCCAGACGGAGTCAAACGAAACTACACCTCGGCGCGTCTCAAAACCTTCGGCAAATTCTCCCAAACCTACGGCCGCTTTGAAGCCCGCATCAAAATTCCCTACGGTCAGGGTATGTGGCCGGCTTTCTGGATGCTCGGTGACGACATCGATAAGGTCGGCTGGCCCGCATGCGGCGAGGTCGACATCATGGAGAACGTCGGAAAAGAACCCGCCATCATTCACGGTTCGATCCACGGTCCCGGATACGTCGGTGGCGCAGGTATCGAGGCGCCCTACACCCTCTCTGCAAAGCAGCGCTTCGCCGACGACTTCCACATCTTCTCCATTGAGTGGGATACTGAGTCCATCAGCTTCTACGTCGACAAGGATCTCTACGTGCGCCGCACCCGCGCCAACCTTCAACCCGGGTGGAAATGGGTCTTCGACAAACCGTTCTTTCTGATCCTCAACCTTGCGGTGGGTGGCGACTGGCCCGGAAACCCGGACGAAACCACCGTGTTTCCGCAAACCATGCTGGTCGATTACGTGCGCGTCTATCAGAGATCCGATCCCACAAAAAAGGAATCGGCAAAGCCCTGAAGTTCCCTGACCACGGTCCACGTCTTACTCCGCCGACAACTCGCGAGCCGGGCCTGTCGACTCGCGCACGATTAACTCCGGGGCCAGCGAAATCAGCTGCGGTGCTTTTTCATTGCCATTGGAAATCCGCAGCAGCAACTGCTTGGCGGCCATTTCTCCCATCTGACGCAGCGGTTGCCGCACCGTGGTGAGTCGTGGAGTCAGATATGCCGCCGCCTGGATATCATCGAAGCCCACCACCGAAACATCGTCGGGCACGCGCAATCCCGCGTCGCGAAACGCGCGCACCGCGCCGACTGCCGAAATATCGTTGAAGGCAAACAATGCGGTAAAACGCTTCCCGGCGGCCAGCAACTCCTGCGCGGTTGCATAGCCTTCTTCAGGAAGCGAAGGCCCAGGATTTTCCACGTTCCGTTGCAATTGAATGGTTAGCTCTGGACGCACTTCAATGCCAAGTTGCGCTGCCGCTCGCAGAATTCCCTTCCACCGATACTCCGTATCCGAGCTGCCGCGATGCCCTTTAAAGAACGCAATGCGCCGGTGGCCAAGCGTGACCAGATGTTCGAGCGCGGCAAAGGTCGCCTTCTTGTTATCGACCGCGATGTTGGTTACGCCCGGCACTCGATGATGTCCCGAGATTGCGACCACCGGCACAGACAACGCCTTTACCACCGGAGTGTTCAGGAGAATCAGGCCTTCGACCGCGCGGTCGATCAGCATGCGCGGATACTCCTGAATCAAATCCCGTTGGCCGCGATGGCTGGCCACAAAATAGAAGTAGCCCTCACTGAGCAGTTGGTCCTCGATACCGCGCATAATCGACGCTGCATAGCCTTCGCTGATCTCGGGCACCAGCACGCCCACCATGAATCCGCGCTTCAGGCTCAACGAGCGGGCAAAGAAATTCGGACGATACTCCAGCTTCCGCGCCGCCTGCAGCACTCGATCTTTGGTATGCTTCGGAATCGCCTTGGCCGCCGGCGAGTCATTAATCACCACTGAAACCGTGGCCGGCGACAACTCTAGATACTCAGCTAGCGACCGCAGACTCACAGGCTTTACGGGCAGAGTCGTTCCTGAACCGTTGTTGTTGCGCGCTTTTGTCATATTGCTTAAAAACCGCTTTTCGAACCGCGTTCAAAGCGGGTGCGTTCAAAATCGGGCGTCCCAGAATAGCAGCTTCCAGTTTTTCATAGACTCTGCCTCATTAATTCTGCCTCCACCCAGAAACCTCTTGACACCGGGCACGGTCCGGATGCCTAATGTCGGACGGATAATACTAAACCGCTTTTGTGCTTAACTAAAGCGGTTTTTTCAAGGGCGATGTGATTGGCGTCACAGACGTAATGTGGAACGTCTCGCGAATAATCGACCTGCCCCAAGTTGTCGATAAAAATTCACCCAGGAGGGAACCCATGTCGCGTCCATCCCAGAACAGCGTTGTCACCATCGCCAGCCGCAGCCTCATGATTGCTCTGATCGCTGCCGCGATCGCATGCCTCGCGTGCGCGCCCCTGCTGGCGCAAGTCACCTCCGGCACCATCTTCGGTGCCGTGAAAGATTCCACCGGCGCCATGATCCAAGACGCCACCGTTACCATCGCAAACCCCGCCAACGGAATCACGCGAACCGTCGTGACCAGCGGTGAAGGCGCCTTCGTCGCTCCCAACCTGTACCCGGGAACCTACACCATCACGGTCGAGGCGAAGGGCTTCAAGAAGTCCGAGACGACCGGGATTGTGCTCAGCGCCGCCGACAAACTGAATGCTGGCGAAATTGTGCTCGCGATGGGAGCGGCCACCGAGTCAGTGACCGTCACCGCCGACGCCGGCCAGATCCAGCTGCAAACATACTCCGGCGAACGCTCCGATCTGATCACTGGAAAACAGCTCAACGACGTCGCCATGAACGGGCGCAATGTGCTGGATTACATGAAGCTGATTCCCGGAGTGAGCGGCACCTTCAGCGGCAGCGTCTCAGGGACAGGCGGTATCGACGAGTTCAACGTGAACGGCACGCGCGCCAACCAGCACGAGTTCACCATTGATGGCGCTTCCAACGTGGACACCGGCAACAACGGTGGCACCCACGTAACCCTCAATCCGGATGCCATCGAGGAAGTGAAAGTTCTGACCTCGAACTACCAAGCGGAGTTTGGCAAGGCAGCGGGTGGACAGGTGGCGCTTGTCAGCAAGGGCGGCACCAACCAGTGGCACGGCGACGTTCGCTTCTTCCATCGCCACGAGGGACTGAACGCCAACGAGTACTTCAACAAAACAGCTCAGGTGTCAAACAATCAACCCAACCAACCGGCGCTGTACCGGTACAATGACGTCGGGTACCAAATCGGCGGTCCGATCAAGAAGGACAAGGTCTTCGTTTTTTGGAGCCAGGAATTCTACCGGCAATTCGTTCCGATCGGCGGGACCGCGCAGTTCTATACGCCCACCGCCCTGGAGCGGACGGGGGACTTCTCGCAGTCCACCGACGGCAACGGTGTTGCACTTGTGATCACCGGGCCAGGGATCACGAACAACAAGATCACCTCGGGGATCAACCCGCAGATGCAAAAGCTCCTGAACCTTTTCCCTTTACCCAATGTCAGCGGGTTTGGCGTCCCCAACGGCCCGAGCTATAACTTCTCGGAAGCACTTTCAGGCCACGCTCCGCGGCGTGAAGACATACTTCGCGTGGACTACCAGCTCAACGGCAAGAACCGGCTCATGGAAGCAAGCGAACACAACGATCAACGTGAACGATAACCTGAGCTGGGTGCGCCGCAACCACACGCTGAAGGCTGGCATGTTCTACCAACGCAACCGCAAGGACCAGCCGGCGTGGGGCAACATCAACGGCCAATTCAGCTTCAACCCCACCACCACCGGCGGCTACAACCTGGGCGACCCGATAGCAGCAGAACTGTTGGGATACTTCACCGGCTTTGACCAGTCCACGGCGCGGCCACTGGGCAAATTCCGTTATAACCAGCTGGAATTCTATGTGCAGGACACCTGGAAGATCACTTCGCGGTTGACGCTCGACTATGGCATGCGCTTTGCGTGGATCCCCCCGCAATATGACGCAAATAATCAGGTCGCGCTCTTCAACCCGGCAGCTTACGACCCAAAGAAGGCGGTGACGATTACTCCCGGTGGCAATATCGACCCCACAAAGGGTGGGGATCCGCTAAACGGCATGCAATACACCAAGGGCGGTCAGATTCCGACGGGCGGATGGAACAGTCGCGGCATCATGCCTGAGCCCCGATTGGGTTTTGCCTATGACCTATTGGGCAACCACAAGACGATCTTGCGTGGTGGCGTGGGGATGATGCACGACCGCACACAGGGAAATCTGATCTTCAATACTGTCTTCAATAACCCGGCGCTGGTTCAGACAGCCGCGGTTCCCGCTAACAACGTTGCCAACCTGCCGACTTTGGCCGGTTCCTTTGGGAACGGCGTGCTAAGCAATATTCTTGCTGCCGACCGGAGCGGGAAAGTACCGACGGTCTATAGCTTCAGTCTGGGTGTGCAGCATGAAATCGGCAGAGGCACCACGCTCGACTTGGCGTACGTTGGAACGATTTCGCGCCACTTGGTAACCTCACGCGATCTCAACGCCCTGCCATACGGTACCGCGTTCACCAGGGCCGCTCAGGATCCAAACTGCTCCGCGTTCGGTGGCACGGTGCCCGCTGTACAGCCGGGCCTTCAGCCACAATACGTGGCGGCCGGCTTGAGTTTTAATGGCTTCTGCGCATATGGCTGGAACAGTTACAACGACAATTACCTGGAGCCATACAAGGGCTATTTCAAGAGCCTTACCTACCTCAAGTTTGACGGCACGTCCAACTACAATTCTCTGCAAGCTTCGCTGCAGCACCGTTTCAGCAAAGGTCTTACTTTCGGAGCTGTCTACACTTGGTCGAAGTCGCTTACCACCGCGAATTCGGACGGGGACACAGTGGACCCATTTAATCCCCTGCTGGACTATCGCGCCGCAAGTTGGGATCGCACGCACGTGTTCGCCGCCAACTACGTTTACGACCTGCCCGGCCTAAGCAAGCACTTTGGCGGGGCGAAATGGCTTTCCTACATCACCGACCACTACCAGTTGAGCGGTGTAACCCAGTTGATGACTGGAACGCCGGTTGACTCGAACAACGGCGGGTCGTTTCCGTCAGGGTACCTTAACGGCTCTAACCAGTGGAGTGCTGTCAATTTCAACTACACGTTCGATCGGAGCGGGAACCCCATTTTCCCGGCGATCGGCCCTCCGACGCGGGGGACCCGTGACATGCTTCGCACCGGCGGGATGCAGAACTGGGACATGTCCTTGTTCAAGAACATCCCACTCGGTGCAAACGAAGCCCGCTCTCTACAGCTTCGCCTGGAAGCGTTCAACGCGTTCAACCATCCCAACTTCAACGACAGGAACTACGGCATTAGTACGGATGGGCCCTGGCCGTGGTTCGGTGATCCCTCTCGCCCGCTGAGCATGACAAAGAACGGCAATTGGGGAACGAACGCGGATACATACAATGCCTCCGGCGGGCCTGGAAGTTTTCGCGTGGTTCAGCTCGCCGTCAAACTCTACTTCTAACCTGCGCTTCCCCCTAACGCCCGCGGCTCCGGCCGCGGGCTTTTTTCCAGCTTGAATTACAATTCCTGCCGAGGTCGGTCATGACACGCAAGCTGAAATTTGTCGTCATTCTTCTTCTCGTTTCTTTCCTCACTTGGGCCCGATCTCCCTCCGCCTCCACTCCCACCATCGAAGCCCGCGCGGACGCGATGCTCAAGCAGCTCTCGCTCGAAGAGAAGATCGATCTTATCGGCGGCGTCAACGATTTCTACATTCGCGGGATCAAGCACATTGGCCTGCCCGAGCTGAAGATGGCCGACGGGCCGTTTGGCGTCCGCAATTACGGGCCTTCGACGACTTTCGGCGGCCTGGGTCTGGCCGCCACCTGGGACCGGGAACTCGCCGAGCGCATGGGTGCGGTCGTCGGCCAGGACGCGCGCGCCCGCGGCGTTCACTTTATGCTGGGGCCGGGCGTCAACATTTCGCGCTCGCCCTTGTGCGGACGAAATTTTGAATATTACGGCGAAGATCCCTTTCTCGCTTCGCGCACGGCCGTCGCCTACATCAAAGGCATGCAGAGCCAGGGCGTGAGCGCTACGATCAAGCATTTCATGGGCAACAACCAGGAATTCCTGCGCCATGACGCCGATGCCATCATCGACGAGCGCACCATGCGCGAGATCTATCTGCCTACGTTTGAGGCTGCGGTTAAGGAAGCGCACGTCGGCGCGATCATGGATTCCTACAACCTGATCAATGGCGAGCACGCAACCCAGAACGGTCGTCTGAACAACGAGATCGCGAAGAAGGATTGGGGCTTCGAGGGCATCGTCATGTCCGACTGGGACGCGACCTACGACGGCGTGGCCGCGGCCAACGGCGGGCTCGATCTTGAAATGCCAGCGGGGAAATTCATGAATCGCGTCACGCTGCTGCCGGCGGTGAAAGCTGGCAAGGTCAGCGAAGCCACTATTGATGACAAGGTGCGGCGCATCTTGCGCACCGCCATTCGCTTCGGCTGGCTCGATCGCGAGCAGACGGATTTGTCCGTGCCGCTCTACAACGAGAAGGGTGGACAGGTCGCGCTCGCAGCCGCACGCTCCGGCATGGTTCTGCTCAAGAACGATGGCAACCTTCTTCCGCTCGACAAAGCGAAAATCAAAACGATCGCTGTCATCGGACCGGATGCCTATCCCGCCCCGGTAGTTGGCGGAGGCAGTGCGGGCGTGCGTCCGTTTGGCGCGGTGAGCTATCTGGAAGGCATCGCGGACTACCTCGGCAGCGGAGCGACCGTTTATTACGATCGCGGAATTCCATCTCTCGGCGACATGGCCGATGCTACGGCCTTCTCGATCGACGCTGCAGGCAAAGAACCGGGCCTCAAACTTGAGGCGTTCAACAATATCAATCTAAGTGGGGAGCCTTCGGTTCGTCGTACCGATCAACACATCAACGCCGAGCGCTCGCTTGGCGATGGCGTCAATCAAAACGAAGTGTCGGCGCGCTGGTCGGGATACTTCACACCCAGCAATCCGGGCGAGCACCTTTTCTTCGTGCAAGGCCCCGGCGAAGGCGGCGGCTACAAACTATACGTTGACGACAAACTAGTGATCGATACCTGGGAACTCTCTCGTGCACAGGTGAGCCAGGAACGCTTGCCGCTGGCGGCGGGGCCGCACAAGATTCGTTTCGAATACTCCGTGCATTGGAACTGGGGCGGTCCAAGCGTGAGACTCGGCATCGTGCGTCCAGATCAGGCTGTGAATGCCACGGCGAAAGCGCTAGCGTCCAAGGCAGATGCAGTGGTGCTGGCGGCGGGCTTCGATCCCGACAGTGAGAGCGAGGGTGCGGACCGCACCTTCCAGCTTCCCCCGGTGCAGGACGAACTTATTAATCAGATTGCCGCTGCCAACAAAAACACAATTGTCGTCCTCACTTCCGGCGGCGCGGTTGACGTGAATGTATGGCTTGGTCATGTTCCCGCGCTCTTCGAAACCTGGTATGCAGGCCAGGCGCAAGGCACGGCGCTGGCGCAATTGCTTTTCGGCGAATACAGTCCATCGGGCAAGCTGCCCGTCACGTTTGAGCGCACTTGGGAAGACAATCCCGCGCATGACAATTACTATCCCAAAGCAGGCGACAAGAAAACCGCTTATGCGGAGGGTGTGTTTATCGGATACCGCCACTTCGACAAGGCCGCCGTCAAGCCGCAGTTCCCGTTCGGCTACGGACTTTCGTATACGACGTTTGCTTACAAGAACCTCTCAGTGACTCCGGCCGCCGTTTCGGGAGATCAGCCCGTTACCGTCAGCTTCGATGTGACGAACACCGGCCGTCGTGCCGGCGCCGAAGTTGCCGAAGTGTACGTGGGCGAACCGCATCCCATGGTTCCCCGGCCCGAGAAGGAACTGAAGGGATTTACGAGGGTACAACTGAATGCGGGCGAAACCCGGCATGTTTCGCTCACGCTCGATCGCAGGGCCTTCGCTTACTACAACATCAAGAATCATGACTGGACGGTGGACGCCGCAGACTTCAACGTATATGTCGGAAGTTCGTCAGCGCGGGTTGAGCTCACAGATAAAATAACGTGGCAAACTCCGTGAAGATTTTAGTGAACCGCAAGTTTGTTTCATAACCCCTTGCGAGCGGCATCGTTGCGAACTGCGATGGGCTGCAAGCAGTACCCAAGGAGATCACGTGATGAAAAAGTATCGGTTCTCGCGCCGTGAGTTCTTGCAAACAATTGCCAGAGCGGCAGGCGCTACGCTTGCCGCGAATGCCATACTGCTGAATTCCGAGCCACTGTTTGCGTCACTTCCACCCCTGGCTACGAGTGACCGCGTTCGTTTTGGAATCGTGGGCGTGGGGATGGAGGGCAGCAACCTGCTCACGACGGCGATTCAGCTTCCGGGAGTGGAATGTGCGGCCGCTTGCGATCTTTACGATGGCCGCCACGAACTCGCCCGGGAACTCGTGGGCAAGCCGATCCCGACGACGCGCCGGTACAAGGACCTGCTCGACAACAAAGAGATTGACACGATCATCGTGGCGGTGCCGGACCACTGGCACAAGCAGGTCGTGGTTGACGCTGTGGCCGCCGGTAAGGATGTGTATTGCGAGAAGCCGTTTTCACATACTCCAGCGGATGGCCTGGCTCTGGTCGCAGCCGCAAAGAAGTCGGACCGGATTGTTATGGTTGGCGCGCAGCGGACGAGTTCAGTCCTGTGCGCCAAAGCGAAAGAGCTTTATGACCGGGGAGCGATCGGCGCGTTGAGCCTGGTGGAAGCGACATTGGGACGGAATGATCCCACCGGCGCATGGGAATATCCGCCGCCGGCGGACTTGTCTCCCGAAAATCTGGACTGGGATACGTGGCTCGGAACCGCGCCGAAAAAGCCTTTCGACCCGCTCGCCTTTGCGCGTTGGCGCTGTTGGAAGGAATACGGAACCGGGGTTGCGGGTGACTTACTCGTGCATCTGATTAGCGGAATGCAAGCTGTTCTCGGAATCAATGAGATTCCCAAGCGTGTCTCGGCGTTCGGGGGTATTTACCGCTGGAAGGACGGACGCAATATGCCAGATGTGCATGCCGCTCTCTTCGAGTACGCCAATGTTCCAGTCTCAGTAGTGTCCGGCTAAAAT
>PKXK01000125.1 GCA_003132325.1 Acidobacteriaceae bacterium | reverse complement strand
GAGCGCACGCTTATAGGACCCAGGCATGGGTTTTCATGCACCCGCCGCCAGAGGAATACCCAGCGCGTTGTAGAGAAAGGCGAAGAACAGGTTTTCTCTGATGTTCCGCATTGTGGCGCGGCTTAGGCGGATGGCCTTGGCAATACCGCGGAGGTCGCCTTTGACGAGGGTGACGCCCGCGCTTTGCATGGCCACATCGGTGCCGGTGCCCATGGCAATGCCGACTTCGGCTTCGCTTAGAGCGTGATCACAAGATCATTTATTGGACAGCTTGTTAATCGCGATGACCAGTAGGACCACCACCAGTACGCCGATCACAGTCCAAATCCACATCCCTCCGCCCATCCATCCATATGCGTGGTTCATCATAGAGTCCCTTTCGTTCCGCTACGACCAGCCCAGCACACCCGATCTTGCTCGCGAGGAATAAGATTTCTCCTCGGGGCCGGTCGTGGCGATGTGCTGCTTATCCGAAACGCAACCACTTGAGTGCGGCTTTAGAAGACGACCGGGGCGGGGCAGGCAAACTAGGCCCTTGTCTGGGACGACTCTTTGCGATAGAGCGAGATTAGCGCGACCGAGCCTCTGTTATCACACTTTCCACGACTTCATCAGGTGCATCGCACAGTCGCACAAAGCTTCAGTCATCTTTAGGATCTAGCTACAGCAGCCATGGCCGCTCTTCGGCGTTCCCGCAGACTTGCCCAAGTATTGATCCGGATTAAGATCGAACTTGGCTTTGCACTTGGAGCCGCAGAAGTAATACGTCTGCCCTTTGTGCTCGGTTCGTCCAGCGGCGGTAGCCGTTTCTATGTCCATGCCGCAGACAGGATCTTTCACTGCTGTTGTGCTGTTCATTTTGAGCTCTCCTTGTGTCCCTACGCAGCTTAGCAACGGCGGTTCCGTTCGTCTGAGCAAGAGTGCTCACTCTCGCCCGGCTCGCCGAATGTCCGCTCCGACGGAGCGGTATATGAACCACAGTGAAGCGCACGGGCACGCGGCCGACCTTAGAAGCGGGCGCGCTCGTATTGTTTGGGCCAGGCGATCTGCTGCTTGAGGACGTAGGCGGCACGAAGTGGCCAGTAGGGTTCGCGGAGGAGTTCGCGAGCCAACAGGACTATGTCAGCCTGTCCGGTGGCGATGATGTGCTGGGCCTGCTCGGGCGCGGTGATCATGCCGACGGCTCCGGTTAGGATTCCCGCCTCGCGGCGGATGCGCTCGGCAAAGGGAGTCTGATAGCCGGGGCCGAGAGGAATTGTTGCCTTGGGAACGATGCCTCCCGAGGATGAGTCGATGAGATCGATACCAAGCGGCTTGACCAGCCGAGCGAGGGCGATGGAATCTTCGATGGTCCAGCCGCCCTCGGTCCAGTCCGAGGCAGAGATGCGGAGCCACAAGGGGAGACGTTCGGGCCAGACTTTACGGACGGCTTCGATGATCTCGCGCAGGATGCGGGTGCGGTTCTCAAAGCTGCCGCCATACTGGTCGGTTCGGGTGTTGACCAGCGGCGAGAGGAACTGGTGAACGAGGTAACCGTGGGCTCCGTGGATTTCGACGAGTTCGAAGCCGGCTTCGAGGCTGCGGCGAGCGCCCTCGGCGAAAGCGTTGGCGATGCGTGCGATGCCTTCGGGCGTGAGAGCTTCGGGCTGAATGGATTCCGGGGTGAAACCCTTGGCCGTGGAGGAATAGATGGGACGCCAGCCGCCATCGGCGATGGTGACGGGAGCTCCGTGATTGCGCCAGGGAGCGCCGGTGGAGGCTTTGAAGCCAGCGTGGGCAAGCTGGGTTCCGGCTACGGCGCCGTGCTGGCGGAGGAAGCGGACTACGCGCGCGAGGTTTTCGACGTGCGCGTCCTTCCAGATGCCGAGGTCGGAGGGACTGATGCGGCCCTCGGAGACGACGGCAATGGCTTCGGTGATGACGGTGCCGGCACCGCCAACGGCGCGAGCGCCGAGGTGGACGAGATGCCAGTCGTTGGCAAAGCCGTCTTCGCTGGAGTACTCGCACATGGGGGAGACGGCAATGCGGTTACGAAAAGAGATATCGCGGATTTGGAATGAATCGAACAGGTTCATGGCTTATGGATGGTACTGTCTGCAACATTGCCTTGTTTCGGCACGTCGCCATGACTTCTGCTTTTGTCTTCGCTTGGGGTGGCGCAAATTCTCTGCGCGCCGCCCGTGTCGAGTTGCACCGGAGTCGCTACAAGTTCGTTTGTCGCCACAGCTAGACCATCTGGTTGCCGAATAAACTGCTCTCTTGAGCCATCCACAGGGTAACCGCTGTCCTCAAGATCACGAACGAGCTCATCGTTGGAACCTGGATTCTCAAATAAATCAAGTTTTGCCATTTTGGCCTCCACCAAATTTACTGCAGCGCCGGAGTCCTCGCTCGGTTGTCTGTAGCATCGGGTGCCTACATTCTCTGCGCGCTACCGCTATCGGGCTGCACCCTAGAAACCACAAGTCTGCCCTTCGCCACAGATGGGTGGTCTAGTTTCCGGATAGACTGCTCTCTTAAACCTTCCATAGATTTGCTCATTCCCTCTCGGAATACTGTGCAGAATGGCTCATTTCCGGACGCCCGGCGGAAGGGGAACATCGGCGTACCAGCGCACCGCGATT
>PKXK01000297.1:9117-9636 GCA_003132325.1 Acidobacteriaceae bacterium | reverse complement strand
AACCTGCTCCAGATGTTGCTGATCCTCTCCCTCGGGGCCAGCCTGACATACATGTTCGGCAAGGCGGTGCGGGATACCCGCCAGGGCTGGGCACTCTTTGCGGCGATGGCTCTGCTGTTTCTCGCCGGCGCTTTTATCTGCTATCACGCTGAGCAACGCGGAAATCCGATGCTGACTAAGATGGGCATCGAGAGCGCTTATACGGGAAGCCATCCGGGCGGCAACATGGAAGGGAAAGAAGTCCGGTTCGGCAATGCGGCGACGGCGTTGTTTACCACCGTGACCACGGATGCGAGTTGCGGCGCTGTTGACGCCATGCACGACAGCCTTACGCCCATCGGCGGGCTCGTTCCGTTGTTCAACATGCAAACCGACGAAGTGATCTTTGGAGGGGTNNAAGATGGCCCTCATTGCGATCCTCGCGACCTCTCTGTGTGTTCTCGGGTTTACTGCGCTCAGCTCGGTGGCTCCGTTTGCGAAGGACCACTACTGGAATCCACCTGGGCCGGCCACTGCGAA
>PKXK01000297.1:0-9096 GCA_003132325.1 Acidobacteriaceae bacterium | reverse complement strand
CCTTTTCATTATCCCGGCTCTGGCAATTGCCGGCAGTCTGGCTGGGAAAAAACTGATCCCTGTAACCAGCGGCACATTGCCAACGAACGGTTCGCTATTCGTGGTCCTGCTCATCGGGGTCGTCATGATTGTGGGCGCGCTCACATATTTTCCTGCGCTCTCACTAGGTCCGATCGTTGAGCACTTGCAGATGCTGAACGGGAAATTGTTCTAAGGGTGCGGGCTCTACTTGGAGCCCGCCACGAAAATGTCATTGTGAATGAGGAGTTAAAAATGTCTACGGCCAGTGCTCCTCCGGTGGAGAGCAAACAGGGAACCAAGCAGGACGGCTCGCAGCTCATTTCCAGGGGCGTCCGAGCCCGACCGTTGTTTGATCCGGAAATCGTGAAACGTGCGACGAAAGAATCCTTCATCAAGCTCAACCCAAGGATGGTCGCAAAGAACCCGGTGATGTTTGTCGTGGAGGTCGGAGCGGCCTTAACGACGGTTTACGTGATCAAGGATGCGATCACAGGCGCTGGCGGCCTTCTTTTTGGCATTCAAATCGCACTGTGGTTGTGGTTTACGGTTGTGTTCGCCAATTTCGCGGAAGCCATGGCGGAAGCGCGAGGCAAGGCTCAAGCCGATGCCCTGCGCAAGACGAAAACTGACACGATGGCCCGGAAGCTTCTGCCAAATGGCGCGTTTGAAATGGTACAGGCTTCAAAACTGCGCGCTGGAGATGTCGTCTACTGCGAGGCGGGTTATTTCATTCCCGGAGACGGCGAGGTCATCGACGGTGTCGCCAGTGTCGATGAATCCGTCATTACAGGAGAGAGTGCTCCCGTCATTCGGGAATCCGGCGGGGATCGAAGCGCAGTGACGGGCGGTACGAAGGTACTGTCGGATCACATCAAGATCCGGATCACCTCCAATCCGGGCGAAACTTTCCTCGACCGCATGATCGCCCTCGTCGAAGGCGCAGTGCGTCAGAAGACGCCCAACGAAATCGCTCTCAACATTCTGATCGCTGGTCTAACATTGATCTTCCTGCTGGCAGTCGCAACGCTTACGCCCTATGCGAAATACGCAATTCAAGCAGTCGGAAGCGGTAGTGCCCCGACGGTTGCCGTTCTCGTTTCCCTGCTTGTGTGCCTGATCCCCACGACCATCGGCGGCTTACTTTCTGCGATTGGTATCGCGGGAATGGATCGCGTGATGCAACACAACGTTCTGGCCATGAGCGGAAAGGCGGTAGAGGCTTCAGGCGATGTGAATACGCTCCTTCTCGACAAGACCGGGACCATTACTCTAGGCAATAGAGAGGCAGTCGAATTCATAACGGTCGACGGAGTGAGCGAAAGCGAATTGGCAGATGCCGCTCAGCTCTCCAGCCTTGCCGATGAAACGCCGGAAGGACGCTCGATCGTCGTGCTGGCCAAGGACAAATACAAACTGCGCGGTCGCGAAGTCGCCCAGCATAACGCCCACTTTATTCCGTTCTCCGCATATACGCGAATGAGCGGTGTTGACATGGACGGCCGTCGGCTGCGTAAAGGCGCGACTGATGCCATTGCTCAGTTCGTGAAGGAGGCTGGCGGCACGGCGCCTCAGTCTCTCAAGGAAGAGTCCGATCGAATCTCAAGTAGTGGCGGGACTCCACTCGCGGTCGCCGACGGGCCAAGGGTTCTTGGCATCGTTCATCTCAAAGACATCGTAAAAGGTGGGATGCGGGATCGGCTTGCCTCGCTGCGCGCCATGGGAATTCGCTCAGTGATGATCACCGGAGACAATCCTTTGACCGCCGCTGCCATCGCGCACGAAGCCGGTGTGGATGATTTCCTTGCGCAGGCTACTCCGAAGGACAAGCTGGAATACATCCGAAAAGAACAGGCCGAGGGGCGCCTCGTCGCCATGACCGGTGACGGAACCAATGACGCGCCCGCGTTAGCTCAGGCCGATGTGGGCGTGGCCATGAACACGGGAACAATGGCGGCGAAAGAAGCGGGCAACATGGTGGACCTCGACAGCAATCCGACGAAGCTGATCGAGATCGTGGCCATCGGCAAACAATTGCTGATCACGCGCGGCTCGCTGACGACGTTTTCTATCTCCAACGACATTGCGAAATATTTCGCGATCATCCCGGCGATGTTTGCGTCCATATATCCCGAACTGAACAGGCTGAATATCATGGGGCTGCACTCGCCCCAAAGCGCGGTACTCTCGGCAGTCATCTTCAATGCGGTAATCATTATTGCTTTGGTTCCGCTGGCGCTACGCGGCGTTCAATACAAGCCTGTGAGCGCCGGCCAGATGTTGAGCCGGAATCTTTTGATCTACGGTCTGGGCGGGATCATCGTGCCGTTCCCAGGCATTTGGCTGATCGACAAGATCATTGTTGCGCTGCATCTGGCATAGGGGCGTGGGCTGTACTTGCAGACCGCCAGAATAAGGAGTAGGACATGATTAAAGAACTTGGACCCGGATTTCGTTTGACGCTGATTTTCACGATTCTTACCGGATTGCTGTACCCGGCGGTGATGACAAGTGTATCCGAGCTTATTTTTCCGAAGCAGGCCAACGGCAGCCTCGTTAGTTTGAACGGAAAAGTTGTCGGCTCGAGCCTAATCGGCCAGACCTTTACCAAGCCTGAGTATTTTCATCCGCGGCCATCGGCCGCGGGCAACGGGTATGACGCGACTGCCAGTCAGGGCACGAACCTGGGCCCCACAAGCGCCAAACTCCTCCACGGAACGACCAAAATGGATGACAAGAAAAACGAGGTCGTCGATTTCGACGGCATCAACCTTCGCATCGTGCATTACTGCGTCGATAACGATATCCCGTATGAATCATCGGTACCCCTTGACCAGTTCAAAGATTCGCACGGTGACCTCGACGACGTAAAGCTGATCAAGGCCTTCAATGATAACAAGACACCGTTGCTGTTCACGGCGAAGGCGTCGATTCCACCGGACGCCGTGACAGCCTCGGCGTCGGGTCTGGACCCGCACATCAGTCCCGCTAATGCCGAGGCACAAGCCGCACGAGTCGCAAAGGCACGGGGCGTCTCCGCAGATCAGGTAAAGCAATTGGTCCCGCAGTTTACCGATCGAGCTGATCTGTGGTTTCTCGGCGAGCCGCGCGTCAACGTTCTGATGTTGAACATCGCACTTGACCAAAAGTTCCCGGTTTCGAAGTAAGGAGAAAGAAGAATCGTTCTCGCAGAGCGCTGGCGCCGAAGCTGCCATTTATTCCCGCGGGTTCCAAGTGGGCCCGCACCCGATCTCGTTCAAACCGATTGAACTACCGTCTCAAACTTGTCCTTTTTCTTCTGTGCGCCATTACGATCCTGTTCCTCGTCAACACGGCTCACCAGGGTCTTAATACCCTTTCGCGTTTGAACGCGATCGAAGCTGAACGCGACCAGTGGCAACGTCCATCTGATGTTATCCAGGCACTGGATTTGAGACCCGGAAACGTCGTTGTCGATCTGGGATGTGGTTCGGGATACTTCACGCTCAAACTTTCGGCGCCAGTTGGTAAGAGCGGCAGCGTTCTGGCAGAGGACATCCGCAGGCTGCCGTTGGTGTTTCTGTGGTTCAGAAAGTTCCAAAAGAATGAACGCAACGTCAGAGTTCTGCATGGTGATCCGAATGATCCACACTTGCCTATACAAGACGTGAATGCCGTACTGATTGCGAACAGATATCATGAATTCACGGACTCTCAGGCAATTCTTGCTTACGTGTTCCGATCACTGGTTTCGGGAGGACGGCTGGTCGTAGTCGATCGCGGACCGCAGCCGGTCGGAGCGGGATCTAGGGAGACAGCGACAGAGCATCATGAAGTGTCGCCCGAGCAAGTTGAAAGGGAACTTCGTCAAGCAGGGTTTGAGATCGTCAGCAGGCAGGATCGCTTCATTGAGAATGATCCCTTTAACAAGGAGTGGTGGCTGATCACCGCCCGCAAACCATAGCCGCCCTCGTCCGGAACAGCTGCCTCAGCAAATCGAGCAGCATGAAAACCAGGGGGAGAAGCAGCAAGAATCCACTTACGCTGTTTGGTTTGCTCGCAGTTACGGCGATGCTGGTGTGCTACGCGCTCGAAAATCGCAGCAGGTGGTTTATCCTGCCGTTCGCAGCGGCGTGTGCGCTAGGGTCGGCCTACGGGTTTCTACAAGGGGCCTGGCCATTCGGATTGGTAGAGGCTGTCTGGTCTATCGTCGCGGTTCGGCGATGTTGGATTGCTGCGCGACCATCAGAGTGAACTACCAGCGCTGGGCATTTCGCTTTGCGCTTTACCTGAACCCGTTAGACAATAACTATCAATGGTGAATGATTCATCTCAACGACCCAGCCCAGAGCAACTGCTCGCGCATATCCAACTCGAGGAGCGTCGGGAGCGACGTGGAAAACTGAAAGTTTTCCTCGGCTATGCCGCTGGGGTTGGCAAATCCTTTCAAATGCTCGACGAGGGCCGCCGACGGCGTGAGCGAGGTGAAGACGTTGTCGTTTGTGCAACGCAGCCACAGTACCCTGCCGAGATTCAGGCGATATTGCCGCGGCTTGAAGTTATTCCCACCTTGAAGACTGGCGAGTCGGAATCCATTGATGTCCCTGCGGTAATTCGTCGGCACCCGCAAGTTGCGCTGATTGACGGCCTTGCTTATGACAACCCTCCAGGCAGCCCAAATGCCTATCGCTGGCAAGATGTGGAACAGCTACTCGAAGCCGGCATCTCAGTGATCACCTCGGTCAACTTACAATACCTCGAAAAACTTCGCGACGAGGTGGAACGCATCACCGGCAAGCGTGCTCCATACAGCCTTCCTCGCGGCTTTCTGGATAGGAGTGCGGACGAAATCGTTGTCGTGGACGCTCCTGCGATACAAAGCCTTTTGCATGGGGCAACGCCTGCGGATCGCGCTGCGCTGCTCGCAGAACAACATAAGCTCTCCCGGCTCCGCGAACTGGCTCTGCTGGTCGTGGCTAGCGTAGTGGATCACCAGCTTGAGAGCTACTTGCGGTCGCATGGGGTCGATCAATCTTGGGGCGTGCAGGAACGTATCCTCATTTGTGTAACTCCGCGATCCAACGCTGCTGAGATGCTGGAAAGTGGCCGCCGCAATGCGGACCGCTTCCAAGGCGAGTTTTATGTTGCCTATGTGCAGCAGCCTGCCNNGTGGAGATCCTAAGCGGTCTCGACGCAGTCGATGCTATCCTGAAGTTTGCACATCAAAAAGGCATCACGCAGGTCTTTATCGGGCACAGCATGCGTGAGGGGGGGTGGCGTCGGCTGTGGAGCAACCTAGTTNNCAAACTTACGGGCAAAGCGGCCGTAGTCAGTTGAAAGTGTTCCTTGGCTATGCAGCTGGCGTTGGCAAGACGTACCGCATGCTAGAGGAAGCACAGCAACTCAAACGGCAAGGAAAGGATATTGTCGTTGGTTACTTCGAACCCCATGGACGCAAAGACACGATAGCGAAGGCTACCGGGCTGGAACTCATCCCCAGACGCATTGTTGCTTATCGGGTCGGCACGTTTCAAGAGATGGATACCACGGCTATCCTTTCGCGGCGCCCTGCCACCTGTGTTGTCGATGAATTAGCACACACTAATGTGCCTGGTTCGGAGCGCTCCAAACGCTGGGAGGACGTGCAAGTCTTGCTGGATGCGGGAATCGATGTGATGACGAGTATGAACATCCAGCATCTCGAGAGTCTGAACGACCAGGTTTTCCAGATCACTGGTATTCGCGTCCGCGAAACCGTGCCGGATTGGTTTGTTAAGAGTGCGGCTGAGGTTGTCATGGTCGACGCGACAACTGGAGCGCTGCTGAACCGGCTTAAGCGTGGGAACATCTACGCTCCGGAAAAAGCACAGAGGGCGATGGAGAATTTCTTTAAAGAATCGACTCTCACGGCGCTACGGGAACTCGCTCTGCGTCAAACCGCACACGAACTCGAATTGCGGGAGATCGCCAGTGCATCAGAAGAGCGGCAACCACAGCAAGAGCCCTCTAGTGCTTCGCCTTCATCGCCAAAAGCAACCATTGATCGGATCTTGATTTATGTCTGTGCCGATGCTTCAACAGCTATGCTTATCAGGCGCGGTCGCAGAATGGCCGACTATCTCAGTGCTGATTGCTTCGCAGTTTCTGTAATACCGCTTCGGGACCACAGTAGCTTGCCAAAGCAAGATCGAGATGCTGTCGCAAAGCACTTGAACTTTGCGAGAAATCTCCATGTCGAAACACGAATCTTGGAAGGCGATGATCCTGCGGAAACAATCGTAGACTTTGCGCGCCGTAATCACATTACGCAGATCCTCCTCAGCCGCCGCAACCATAGCTCGTGGAGTCGCCTGTTCGGAACTGACCTTATCCTGCGGATCCTTCAAAAAGCCAAGGATATTCGGGTGATCATTGTTGCCGAACGAAGGCGATCCAACTAGCCCGATTCATTACTTATTGTCCACTCAACATTTCAGGGATTCAGTCGCTTATTGGTAAAGGCTTGAGCGAGACATCTGCAATTAGGAATTATAATCCTCATGCTATCAGTATTGCGTCAAGGCGAACTGCTGGCGGTGGTGATCTACAGCTTATGAGGACTCTCGCTCATCGCCTACTGATCCCGGTCATGTAAATCATCGGCGGCAAGTTTCGTGAAAAAGCTAGGACTGCAATCTTTCCCAGTGCAGTACCTGTTCACGGAGCGTATTTAAACTGTTCGTCATACGGTCCGTTTCCTCATTCACCAGCGCATAGCGAATGATCTCGGACTTCGCCGCACGCACCAAGCGATGATGATCCTCGCGAAGATCCGGCAGATCTCGGACAGCCAGCTTTTCTCCCCGCAGCGCCGTCGCTTGCAACTCGAGTGTTTTCTCCACGTCGCGCGCGAAGTCTCGAAACTCCTCACGCACTGGCTCGGCTCCAACTGGCACCGCTTCCAATGCCATGATGGCACGCACAAAACGATGCGAGTTCGCGAGCATTGCCGTCAGCAGAGTGATCTGCTCCGGGCGCGTACCTGGCTCCGCCCGCAGCCGGTCTGCGGAGGCCTCCATGTTCGATCGTGCCAGCCGCGCCGCCAGGCGCACGCGATTCAACTCGGCCTCATTCCGCGAATCGCCTTGCCGGTGTGCTTCCGCCACAGCGTGAAAGTACGCTCGATAGGCCTCCAGCATCTGCGCCAGCACCTGCCCAACCCGGGTCCGTTCCCACGTGGGCCACACAAGATATGCGGCCAGCGCAATGAGGCCACCGAGGCATGTCATTTCACCGCGTGCCAGGATGACAGCCTTGGGGGACACTCCGGTGAACGCAACCATTACCACGATGAGGGCGCTGACCGCGATTGTGAACACGCCATAATTTGCCGCTCCTGCCCATCGCAGCAGAAACATGAATACGCCGACCAGAACCACTTTCATAGCAATGCCCGGAGGAAAAAAGTGAAAGAGCCCAGTCGCCAAGAGCAATCCGAGGATCGTGCCGCCAATCCGCAGCAGACCACGGCTGAAAGTCGCGGCGAACTCCTGCTTCAGCACCAGCACAATCGTCATCGCCAGCCAATAGGACCGACCGCGGTGGAGCTGATGAGCCACCACCTCTCCGATGGCCAGGCACAACGCCATGCGAATCGCATGGCGAAACGCCGACGACTGGAGTGTGAGATTCGCCCGCAAGGTCGCCAGCCTCCCGGTAATTCTGCGCGGCCACGGCTGCCGCGCATCGCGGCTTGCCAACGCCTCAAATCCGGCAGGTGTGGTTTCGCTTACGCTACGAACGGCACTGCGGAGTTGACCGAGGAGTGCGTCCATCTGATAGCGGGCATCCCTGGTCATCGCCGAAAGAAACGCTGAAGCTGGCTTCTTTTCCTCGTCGCGCAAACTCTCTGCCAAAGTCTCCAGCTGCCGCAGTTTCTCCCGAACTCTGTCCGTCGCCTCGCCCCGCGTCTCGCTCAACGACAACGACTGTCCGATCTGCTCCAGCACGTCGGCTGAGACATCCAGGAAACGTTGCACCACGTCCACTCTGGCCGATACCTCGACGTCGCGCTCCATTCTTCTGCGCAATCGGCGCACGGTTAAAAGGCTCAGCCGAATGCGTTCTGCCTGATTCAAGAGTGACCAATAGCGCCCCGCTTCCAGGCTGTTATCGTTCCCAAGCCCGGCCAGGGTTTCTCTCGCCGCAGTGCTCTGTTCGCTTGCCGGCGGACCGCCTTCCGGGCCCGTCGGGACGATCGCCGCTCGCGAAAGCTGGCTATACAAATCAGCTAGGGCACGCCGTTCCGGCTGGTAACGGCGTACCGGCCAAAGCATCAGGGCCAATGCCGTTTGCAACAAACCTCCGCCGAGAGCAAGCAGACCGGATAGAAGCGCTCTTTCCGGCGTCAGCGGCTGCGCCGCGTAAATGATCAGCGTCACCAGGCTGATAACGCCCAAACTTTCTGCCGTCAGGCCGATGCACACCCCGAGTCCCGCGGCAAAAGCCCACAAGCTGGGTACGATCACCGCCAGAACGAGGCTTTCTCCCACCAGCCCGCCTGCCACCACCGCGAGCGCGCACAGTAAGGTTGCAGCCAGCATCCGTTTGGCGCGCTGTGTATAAGGGCCGTGCCCGTCGGAGTATGAAACTTGCAGCGCTCCTGCGCTCACCGCAAGTCCGCCGAGCGGCACCCCCAGCGCGACGCCAACCGCCAGTGGAAGCGTTACTCCAATCGCATTTCTAAGCGCAACCCATGGCTGCATTCGTCCATGGTCAAAATGAACCACCTTACGCCAGTACTGCCGCCACGCATTCCGGTGCGCCTGGTCCGCGTCCGGGATCACTGCGGAGTCCAACTCACCCAATTGTTACTCCCTCTCTCCAAGCGTCAGAATTTGGAAGGGATAAGTTTACCAACCGCAGAAAACTTCACTGCAGCAAGTTCTCGCGCCGCCTCGGCGCGCCACGCTAAGTATCTTGAATGTTCTTCCTGTCCCGTTAGCTGCGTAACGGCTTCTTGGTCCAACCGGCAATCGAGGCATCACGCAGGGACTCATACCCCGCAATTGACCTGGTTCTGGGTGGATTGTCGGCAAGATCGGCATAGGGGCGGCGGTC
>PKXK01000210.1:9322-25441 GCA_003132325.1 Acidobacteriaceae bacterium | reverse complement strand
CCCCGAAACAACATCGAGCCTTGGTGAAGACCAGGAACAATCAGCGATTGCCGAGCCAGTGCATGAAGAACATGGAACACCTGGTTCATTCCAGAGCTTCCGCGCGCTTCTAGACAGGGCACGACGCCATCAGAAGCCGGTCGCGAGTCGCCGTGAACTGGGCCTGGATAAGAGCAAGTCACTGTTCGTGCTGGCTGGAACAGGCGTTGCGTTGCTTTTAGTTTTCTTCGGCGTGTTTTCGAGTCCGAAAAACCGCTCTCCACTGCCCGGCGAAGCCGCGCGCGCTGCACCTAGTCTCGGGCGCAAGCTCACTCCCGGACAGGAACAGAACGACGCAGCTAAGGCTGTGACACCAATACTCAATGCAGATCCGCGCTCAGGGGACGTGGGCCCTGGTTCACCCGTAACACCGGAGGATGTCGGCGGGACCTCATCTCGATTCTCAGCGATGCCTGAAAAACCGGCGCCGGGCAGAGTGAAAAACTCAGGAGAATATGCGCTCAAGAACGTAGATTTCTCGGATCCCGCAGTCGCGCAGGCAACAGCGACACCCAACCCACCCCCACTTCCGGCCGGTGAGTCAGATTCCGACTTAAAGAAACCCTCGATTGTATTTGTACGTTCTGCGCAAAGCGCGACACCGGCCCTTCAGAGTGCCCCGAGTGAAGACAATACACTCGCGGAACTACTTCCTGCTGGTACGCGACTGGTGGCGCGTCTGGAGGTCCCAGTGAGTTCCGCGGCGCCTGCGCCCGTGATCGCCGTGGTTGAGTACAACTATGAACACAATGGAGAAGTCGTGCTGCCGGCGGGAGCGAAAGTGTTCGGAAAACTTTCCCATGTGAATCCCTCTGGATTTGTCGGCTTTCAGTTCGACAGGGTCGAAATGCCCGACGGAGCGGTCGAGAAGATTGATGCTACGGCCATGGATTTGAAGTTCGGACCAATAAAAGGCGATGTCTCCGGACGAAAGCGAGGCACCAATTTCTTGGTGCGCACAATGACCGGCCTCGGGACAGTTGCTGCGTACGTAGTGGGCGGCCAAGGGACGACAGGATTCAACGGCGCGATTTCAGAGAATGCACTCCTACGAGAGCGCATCGCGGACAATGTCGGTATGGCTGGGCAGGATGAAATCAACATGCTCGCGGCCAACCAAAACATTGTGGTTACCGTACCTGGGAATACTCGCTTTTACATCGTGTTGGAGAAGGGCAGTTCAGACCAGCAAGCCGGGAAGCCTGGAGTACGGCCGACGGATGTCAATAGTGCAGGCTTCGCTAACGGCAAAGTGCCCACACTCGAAGAACTGCGAGAACTGATGCAGCTCAAGAACGAGCTAAACCAAATGTATCTCCAGCCGAGCTCTCAGCAAACACCGATGCAACAGTGAGCGGGCCGATGGAGGACGTGTGGAAGCCAACTGGAAACCCTTGGAAAAAGTGCTAGGCAAGGCAAGGTGCGCAGGCTTCATGTTTATGGGGCGGGTGAACGGCATCAACCTCTATAAACACGGAATCAGCCGGAGCTATCTGAACCTGGACGATGATGGGAACTGTTACGTGAAGGGGGAGCGGGGTAGCCATCGGCAAGCGGATCTCGCCCAGGAACTCGCAAAACTCGAGGAGTGTCTGAAGGGTTTGCAGGCGACTCTCGAAACGCCATACGACGAGAGCTTCATCGCGCAAAAACGAGAAGTCCTGCGTCAAGAGGGAATTTCCTTGTTGACAGTTCACGTCGAACCAGACGAAGTGACGATCCACTAGACCCAAAAGCCCTTAATCGACAGCCCGCCCCGCCAGTTCACCCCAAGCTTGTGTCTCCCGTCGCAAGGACCGCGTCAAGCCATTTAGGAATGTAACCCTGGGGCTAGCATCCGCCAGGAAAATGGGCTAAAGTAAGCCATTAGAAGGATGGCTGAGTTTATGCCGCCCTGGTTCGATTGGCTGGACTACATAGGCGCCAACGCTATCGGCAGAGTCATAGGTCTGTGGTTCCGCTTCTGTGTGTCCCTCCCCAGAAACCTGTTTCGAGTGGTGATCGGAACAACGACGGTTGTGCGGAAGCCCCCCCTGTCAGTTCAGAAGTCTGACAGCTTCGCCGCCAGCAATGGACCCCCGCGGACAGAGACCTCGTTGCTCTGGAGAGTCGGCAAAATGGCGATCTCCACGTTGGTAACGGTTGGAGTGTGGAGTGCAATCACCTGGAAACCAATTTGGATCGGCGCCGGTCCAGCGGGCGACAAAATCCTAACCGTGGTCATACTCTTTGTAAGTGCTGCTTGGCCAATCTCATTGGTATGGATTTGGGTTTCAAAGCCACAAACCACAATCTCCGACCGCAAAGCGCGCACATCGCGCGACTCCGGATCAAATAGGGCAAACGCGGTATGAGCGGCGTATGCCCTCGGCGTTAGCATTGATTCGCGATTACATGAATTTCTCCCTGAGCGTTTGATTTAAGCACCTCGTTACTTGTCACTTTCCCTCCTGCCTTTTGACAGTTCGTCTTTTCTCTCTAAATTCCGTTTCGCTCGCGTTTGACAGAAAGTTGTTTTGGCTCTACTTTTCCGCGCGAGTCGATTCCTCCTCCGACCAATTTTGAGTGGACTGAGGAGGAACGACGAGCAGTAAGGAGGACACGGTCGATGAAATTCCAAGCCAATACGAGAGGAAGGACATTCTTTGCGTTGCTCGCCATTGCGATCATCGCAATCGGGCAGTTTGTGTGGGCGCAGAATCTGGGTTCTGCCCCAGCCTCAAACGTGGCAGTTCAAGGACAATCGGGCGCGCAACCAGAAGGTGCATTCCTGAACTTCATTAACTGGGTGGGGAACGTGATCGCACCGGTCGGCGCCGGCGGAGCGGTTTTAGGCGCTGTGGTGTCCTGGCTGACGGGACGTGGCTTCGGCCGATGGTTATTCGCGGCCGCAGCTCTGCTGGCAGTCTCAGGGGTCACACGCCTTATCGAGTTCTGGATCACGAATGGGACATCTGGGGTGACTTAACCACACACGACGAATGGAGCATACCGGTGCAGGCAGCCTGCCACACGTACTGAAGCGAGCAAGGCTGCCTGCCAATTTCAACCCTCGGATTTGTGATTAGCGACTGGAGCATATGCCCACCCCGCAACTACTGAACGACGTGATTTCGCTGCTGCTCTTACTGGCGCCGTCCGCGGCCCTGGTGTCGCTGGTGCTGGCGGGAGTCAACCTGCGACAGGAAGGCGGAACTACGTTTGCGATCGGAGGCGGCTTCACAAAATGGATGTTCTGGGCTGTCGTGTTTCTTACCCTGCAGCCGCTGCTAACCTGGTTTTCTTCCTTCGGAATTAATGTCTCACTACCCGGAGGGGGGATCAGCACACCCTGGTTAGCCAGCCTTCGGTCGGACGTGGCGTCTTTCGTAACCAACTTTGTCATTGGGCGAATCGTGCCGACGCTTGCCGCATTCTTCGTTTTGCGCGCGATTCTCGATACAGCATCCGGCGAGCATCCGTTGCCGTCGATTATTGCCGCTATATTTTTGCTTGGCACGCAGGCGACTTTCAGTTTGATCCAAAACTACAACACGCAAACGCAGTACGCCACAGCAGACGTGCTTGACAGCCTGTGGAATCACTTGGCCGGGACGATCATGCCAATCGCAGCGGTATTGGCGCTAGTCGGAGCCATCCTGAACTTCGCGACACGAAAACCGTTCATGCGCTTGGTAGCGGTGGCGCTGGCTCTGCTGTGCGTTTCGGGAATCTGGAAGCTTGTCCTGTCGATGGTGTCATAGGAAAAGGCGATGAACTTCTCTCAAATGTCGTTCGACAACGGGATCTTGCATCTNNCACAGCATGTATGGAGCCTTGGCGTGTTTGATGGTGTCGGGGCTGACGCGGGCGTTCGAAACCTTTGCAGCACAGAGGGCGTGGAATGACCCCGACGTGTACTGGATATCCCTGACGACACTGATCAACTGGGTTGGAAACGTAATCCTCCCGGTGTACGCAGCGGCCCAGGTAGCCTTAGGGGCCCTACGGATTGGCATGTTCTCGTACATTCATCCGACAAGCAGCTGGATGCGACACTTCCTCGCGGCTGGACTCTGCCTGATGGTGTCAGGATTTCTTCGTCTGGCCGAGTTTTTCGTGATCCACGGTACAGCTGGAGTGAGGTAGAGGGAGAAGGGACCAATGGCTCTAGACGTAACGCCAGTCTATCGAAATCTTCGGACCCGGGTAACATTTGCCGGGCTTGAGGCAGAAGACCTGTTTGTGATCCTGGCTGTGGCAGTCGTCATGAACATTTTCGGGAGATTCTTGAATCGGGAGATGTTTGGACTGCCAATGAACATGGTGCTGCAGTATGTCGTTCCGATCACGAGCGTGCCGGCGCTGATGCTGTTCAAGTATGGAAAACAGCGAGGATATCTTTTGGACTGGGTGATGTTCCACACCAAGCCGCACATCTACTCGGGGCTGGAACGCGACCGCGAACTGACGCGGGAGTACATCAAGGACTGAGGCAACGAAGATGCCGCTGACGGTTCAAGAGCACAACAGGCAATTGGGGCAACCGCCATTGTGTGAGCAGCTAAAGGTGCGGGACATCACCGACAACCTGCTCATCCAAGTGAACGGTTCCTTTGTGGCCGGGTACAGGGTAAGCGGGATCAACTCGTATTACGCGAGCGACGAAGAACGCAACCGCACGAAGTTGTCGCTCGAAGCCTTGGTTCGGTCTTTCCCAGAACGCTCGATGCGGATGCAGGCTCGTTTTGAAATCTCGCAAGGAGCCGGGGATCTGATTGCACGCTACAACCGCGAGCAGCGGAACCCAAGTCCGGTCTTGCAGGCTCTAGACCGAGAACAATCCGACGCTTGGCTGAAAAAGGATGCTGCCGGCTTCTACCTGCGCCATTTCCTCCACCTGTACTTCATTTGGGACCCAAGGATCCATCACCAGTCTCCCGAGCTTGAGTGGAAGAAGAAGATGCGCGGTAGCAGTTCCAGTATGTCCGCGACTAAATGCATCGAACGCAGCCGTCGCGAGCACGAAGATCTGGTGGCTGAGTTTCACAGCATGATGTCAGGGGTGGAAGCGACGCTTCAATCGACCGGCATGAAATTCTCACGGATGTCGGGTGACGATCTTTTCTTCGAGATAAAGAGAGCGCTCCATCCTCTCGGAAATGATCTAGTCCCTTATCGACGCCCAGAAACCTCGACGCTTTACGAGAGTGCTCGGAGCCAAATGGCGAACGTAAACATCGAGGACGAACTCGATGAGTACATAAAGATCGGCGGCTTGCTGTATTCGTTTATTAGTTTGAAGGACCTGCCGGATGCCACCTTCCCGGGTGTACTACGGGAACTCGTCGTCATGGACTTCCCCATTGTGATCAACGCGGAGATCGTCCTTCCGGACCAAGCAAAGTCGGTCAAGCAATACAAGAGTCGGCTGCGGAAAATGTCAGCTGCGCAGAAAGACATTCACGGAGGATTCCGTCTCAATGTCGATGCTCAGGTCGCAGAGCATCAATTGATCAAAGTCCTACAAGACCTGATTTCAAGTTCCCTGAAATCCTGCCAGTTGAGTCTGTCCATCGCGATACGGACTTCGAGCCCTGCACACAACCGGCTGGAGGCCGAACAGGCGGAACGCATTCTTGCCGACCGCCGGCAGAGGGCCCTGCACGCCATCACACGGATGAACGGTGCTCGAGGCATTCCGGAGACGCTTGCGCAAAAACGATTCTTCTTTTCGAGTCTGCCGGGGCAGGGAGAAGCCAACAAACGGGAACTAGACGTCCTCACTTTGCACGCTGCGGATCTGTTGCCTGTTGAAATGCCATGGAGCGGCACCCCGAACTCCCCGTTGATGTTACTCGAGACACCTTACCGCCAGCTCATTCCGTTCTCACCCTTCGATTCGGGTTTGGGCGATGCCAACCAGCTCATCATGGCCAAAAGCGGGGGTGGAAAGACTTTCATGACGCAGGGATTCCTCCTGATGTTGGCTCGTGCCAAGCCCTTGATCTCCATTTTGGAAAGGGGTGACTCCTACGAACCACTGGTCGAATTGATGGGCGGGCGGGTCATCAACGTGGACCTCGATGGCAGGGAGACGCTAAATCCCTGGGATTTGCCGGCAGGAGAAACCTCACCAAGCAACGAAAAGACCGCCTTCCTGAAAAACCTTACACGGCACATGATCGGCGAGAGCCCGGGAGCGGACACAGCGCTGCTGGACAGTGTCCTAACCGATGCGATTCCCAGGGTGTACAAGCGTTGCGCGATCCGCTATTCNNGCCGAGAAGATGCAGCGCACCATGGATGAAGCGCGTCTTGCCGCGATCAAATTGCGCTCGTGGACTGGAGAGAGTGGTATCTACGCAAATCTCTTTGACCGGCCTACTACTATGCGCCTGGATAGCGATTGGCTCTTCTTCAATGTAGAACTTCTCAGCTCCGATCCGAGGCTTGAAACGGCGATGAGCATGCTGGTCGCGACCGCGATGGCCTCGCGAGCCACTGGAAAGACGGAACGACCGAGCATCACCGTGCTGGATGAATGCTGGTTTTTGCTGGACTCCCCAGCATTGGCGCCTGAAGTAGTACAGCTCTTCCGGACGGCCCGCAAGCGGAACTCGAGCGTCTGGGGCATCAGTCAGACTGTGGAAGATTTTGTTGGGACCGAGTCCCAGCCCCGCTTGCACGGACCGGGCATCCTCAAGAATGCCAGCACGAAGATTATCGGTCAGCAGCCTGGCGACGTCAGCGCGCTCGTGAATCACCTCTCTCTGAATCCAGTGGCAGTGGGCCAGGTTAAGGAGTTCGGCGCGCCCCGTAAAGGCCGGAGTGCCGAGGTGTTGCTGGTCATCGGGGAAAAAGCGGAGACGACGCAGACGATACGCATCGTGCCCACGCCGCTCTCTTATTGGATCTGCACTACGTTTCCGCGCGAAAGGAAATACCGCGCCTGGTTTCTAAACAAATCTGTCGGCCGCTCATTGCTCGAATGCTATCAAGATCTCGCCCAGCGGTTTCCGCAAGGACTTGCGGACGTAACTCCGCTGCCGGAGGAATTGTCGGGCGCAGTGGCAGCAACAACTAGCGAACCGAAGGAAAGACAAGTGGCCGAGGCAAAAGCGTGATGGCCATGAAGGGATGATCAGAGCGCGACAGAGGGGTCAACCAGCTTGGGTTGGAGATCGGGAGGCAATGAAATGCACTATTTGTTATTTGCCGTTTCATTTTTAGCATTCGCGTGGATGGTTTTGACCGTGAATGGCCGCCGCCGTGTGCTGGCCCTCACTCTGGCCGGGGTCATGGTAGTCACGTTGGTGGTGATTCCGCCGCAAGCGAAGGCACAGGCGCCGGCGGGGATCATCCAAGCGATTCAAGCGGTGCTGAAGGTGCTCAACACGTTCATTCTGCCGGTCGTGAAGAGTATCCACGGCACTCGCAGTGCAAACAGCACCTTCTTCCAAACCACCGTTTGGCCGGTGCAGTCGATCAACCAAGCCAACGCGCAGGTGTTCCAAATGATAGGTCAATACGCCAATTTGATGTCGCGGATTCTTGGCATCAACCTGCGGAGCGCCACACTGCCGGCGCCGCAGTCGATGGAAACCTTGATACGAGATCACCAGGTGAACAATTTTGGCGGTCTGACGCAATCTTTCAACAGCACCTATCGAACGATTCCTACGCCAACCGACGCGAATCAAGCCGATCGAGACATGGCCGATTTTGACGATGCCTTGACACTCGACAGTTTGAAAACGCTCAAAGCATCGGATAGCGCGACCGATCTGGAACTGCAAGCGGCGGACTCGATTGAGAGTGCGGCCAGCCAGGCAGTCCCAGGATCTACCCCGTTCTTAACCGCGACCGCGACGTCATCAAGCATTCGGAGCCAGGCGCTGACGCAAAAGATGTTGGCCGCGGAACTACGGCAAGAAGCCGCACGCATCGCGCACCAGAACGGACTACGGAAGCGTGGGGCGATGTTCACTACACAACTGCGCGGCACCATCATGAACCTCTCGAAGCACAACTGATTGCCAGAAAGGAAAGTCTTATGACAAGCGTCTCGGCAGCTTTGAATCGGAGTAAATCTTGGGTGTGGAGTCGCAGGCTCCGCATCATGCTCCTCGTCATCGTTCTGGCTCTAACTGCCCCATGGCAAGCCAGGGGGCAAGCGCCCAGCCCCTGCTGTGTAATTCTCGCAGCGGGTCTATCAAGCATCGCCAACTCGCTGCGAACCATCGCTCGTTCCCTGAGCGCGATTCTCGGTGTGGATCAGAACATGCTGCGATTCGAGCAGACGGTGGTCTGGCCAACCAGTGCAATTACCCAAGCGCAAGCTTTGGTGGGAAGCCAGCAAGGCATCTTCATGCGAATTCAGGCTCTGGTCCACATTCCGGTTAACAGTGCAACACAACCAAATCCTCAACAACTGGAGGCGACCCTTCTTTCCGGCAATCCGAGTCTGATCTCGCAAACGTCGGCAAATTACACCGCTCTATACGGGCCAGTCCCAACAGCAACGGATGCGTCACCCCAAGTCAGGGACCTCGTCGATATGACGGACGCAGCGGCCCAAGATGCGATGAAAAGGGCGATTCAGATCGATGCGTTGTCAGACCTGGAGATTCAGGCGGCTAGCCAAATTAACCAAAGCATCCAGGTTGCCGCGCCCGGCAGTGCGCCGATCATCGAGGCACAGGCGGATGCATGGCTGGTGCGAGCCAATGCCTACACCCAGGCCGCGACGGCCGATCTGATGCGATTGCGAGCAATCGATCTCGCGAATTCAAGCGCGGACATAAAAATGGGGGCGACGAATACAACCAACCTTCGTCAGCAACTAATGAACCTGCTGCAGCACAACTGAGGACGGTGGGAGAGAGTTTATGCCAAGTTTCTACTTCGAGCAGGTGCTCCAGACGGCGCTTAATGGCATCGATCAGAATGTCACCGGGCCGGTATTGCGGCTCGCGGGCGTCATTCTGATCCTCAGTTTGCTATATGCAGTGTACGAAGCGTATAGCAACGGCGGCGACGTACGAGCTCTCGGAGTAGCAGGCATCAAATACCTGGTGCTCGGTTTGGTCTTCCTCAACTACCAGCAGGCATTTCGGTCCGTGAACGGGATGTTCAACAGCGTTGCAGATTTCATCTACAACACCAATGGCATTGGGGACGTAGTACAGAATTGGTTGAATTCCGTAAGTGCCTATATGGGGCAACAGGGTCTGTCCAGCTTCTGGACGCTTGTGACAGGGGCGATTTCCGGACTCTTGGATATGCTCTTGATCCTGGCAGGACTGATTATCTTGCCGGTCAGCTACACACTTTTCACGCTTGCCTACGCGATGTATGGATCAATCCTCTACATCATTGGACCCTTCGTCCTGGCTTTGTGGCCGAGCCGAGCAATGGGCCAGCTGTCACGGACTTACTTTGTAAATTTGATGATCTTTCAAAGTTGGGGCCTGCTCTACGCGATTCTCCAAGTGCTCATGACAGCGCTACAGCTAAACAGCGTGAGCGCTGTGCTTGGAGCGAATGGCGTTCTTAACGCGTTTGTTGGCTCTAGCCAAATGGTTCTTTTAGGAGCCGTAAGCGTATTGTTTTCGATCGCGATCGCGTTGATTCCATTCATTGCAAGTCGGCTGGTTCGGGGAGAGGTCGGANNAGCGCCTCACACGCCGCAGCCGCTGGCCCTCCCCAAGCAATGTCTGACTCTGGCTCGCCTGCTGGCGGTGGGCAGGGTGTGGCTGGGGGCTTAAGAGGAGGCAGCTCTGGGGGCGCGGGTGGCGGGTTACTGGCCGAATCAAGACCTCCAACGCCTCCAAGCTCAAGTGTGACAACCGGCAGCGCGGGCTCCGCGAGTGGAGTGGGGGGAGCCGGGGCTGTCTTCGCCGGCTGATGGTTTTCCGGAGGCGGCGGCAAGAAACAGACGGGACAAACCGCGGATAGGGCGCAGGTCGCAATGAAGACAAAAACAGAATTGAGAAACGTTCCTGAGATCACGGCATACACGAAGTACTACGAACATGACGGCATGCTTCGGGCTTACGCCAACCGCGCCATGTTTCTTGCGATTCTGTTCGGCGTAATCGCGTGCGGGGCGCTCGGATTTGCGATCTACGTTCGTATCCAGCCCCCTACGGTCATCCGAGTCGACAAGAATGGGGAGGCGACAGTAGTGGGTGCGAGAAGCGGAACAGATCCAACCGCGAAGCTTGCGATGATGCTCTCGGCAGAAGGGGGCGCCGGCGATGCCGCATCAAATTCAGCAGCGCCCACGGACCTCGAAGGAAAAGCCGTAATACGCCGATTCCTTGCGCACTACTTGTCGTACACGCCCGATTTCGTTACGCGGAATCTTGCCGAATCCCTCAACATGATGACCAGTAACCTGCGCAGACTAACGATGGACAAGCTGCGAGACGACGACACGCTTGGAAAAATCAAAGAGGATCAAATCATTTCCGACTTCCGAATTCGATCCATCGAACGCGCTAAAGACGCCCCGTGGACGTACGTTGTGTTCGGCGTGAAGGAAGTCCACAAAATCAAGAATGGGACAGAAGTGACGGACCGTATCGTCGGCCGGTACAACATGCGCTTGGTGGAGGAACGCCGCACAGAGTTCAATCCGAGCGGCCTGCTGGTAGCTGAATATTCCGAGCAACAAATGGTAGGTGAACGGGACAATGGCCTGCTGCAACAGAGTGAGCTGGACAAGTAAACGTCGTGCGCTCTTACTCGACATTGGATCGAGCGAGTGTGCGGCCAGCCAGGGGCAATCTGGCGTAATAACCGATAGCAGCTCATGAGCCTGGAGCTGCGATGGAGGGAGATGATCAAGATGACGACCATGATAGCGGCTCCGCCCGAAGCAAGTCAGGTGACAAACCGCTCGACGAGCAGGGGGACCCGGCGGGGACGCCCCGCGACAGAAGAGGAAAGCGCGTCAGGGGCCCGTTTCTTTTTGTCCAAGTCAGGCGCGAACGGAAGCTCTCCAGAATTGGGACTGGAGTTGCCGAACGAGGGCGAGGCCAAGGTCGAGGCACTCAAGTTGGGTGTGACGTATTACAGCGTTCAAGAGTGGCGNNGCTTTCATCACAGACGTTGGTCTGTAGTGAGCGATCCACAAGCTGATTGTGGATGAGTGCTGGTCCGGTTCTTTCGCGAACTTGGCCGGGAACCTTAACGTTTTCGACCGGGACAGCGAAGAGAGCCGCGCAAGCGCCCTCCTATCTGTTCTGGTTTCAGACAGAAAAGGAGGCAGAGAAATGGTGAAGCAACGGTTCTTGACACACTTCAAACCGTGGCTTTTTGCTGTGATCAGGGTCGTCGGGCCGATTGTTGGGTACCAACTCTTCGATAAGGCTCGTACGTACCTTCAATACGCTCCTCTCAATAGCGTGGACGTTTTGCTAGGAGCAGTAGTTGCTCTCCTGATGGCCGGTCTGCTCTGCGGGCTATGGGCATGGGGAGAGTGGTGCTGGTTCAAATTGCAGAGGCTTCGGGGCTTTTGTGCCGAACTGAAGCGAGCTTTCAGAAATCACTGGGGACCAAAAGCAGTGAGGACCTCACAACCCGTAACGAGGAATATGGCTTAACCAAAAACAACTCGTGCAGGCCTGGCGCTATCGCTGCCTGGCCGAAATCTTTTTTCGTTTTCGGCAATGGGCAGCGAAGAGACTGGCACGAGCAGCCTCCTTCTCTGCCGTTGCCCGACAGATCAAGGAGATCACACATGCCAAACGTTATGGAGTACAGCCCGACACCGGTTTTCGCGCTCGAAATTGATCGCGATGGTCACTTGTCAAAGAAAACCATGAAACTCGGCCGCGAAGAGCAGCTCGCGAACACTCTACTGCAGGGACTCCATCCAGGTATCCGCGTGGCTACAGTTGACGTGCCAACGGAGCCCTTGGACGCCTGTGAGCAAGCGATNNCTGGCGGAGAGGTTTCGTTTCTCGCCGCAGGCGGCCATGACCTACTTCGGGATTCTGGTGTCCTCGTCCAGAGTAATGATCGAGGTGCCGGACTGCCGATTGCTGGTCGTGGAGGATCATCAACTTGGCACCAACGACTGCCGGGGATGGATCTCGCAGTCTTTGTTCAAGAGGCTCCAGGTAAAGCACCGGGACGACCTTTTAGCTCACGAGACCCAGAAGCTTCTTATGAAATGGAAGCAACAACGTCAAAATGAACACAAGGATCTCCCCCTAGCTCAAGAAGAGGAAGCGGCGCTCGCAGAGCAGGCACAATCGAAGATCGCACGCAAGGTTCTGCGGGGTCATCGCTTTTACCAGTTCCGCTTGTCGTTCGACAAAACGCAGGCGAAAGGTTCGTTCAAGGTCATGGCAGATGAGTTGGCTGAGAAACTCGAGGCCGACATCATCCTGCCGAAATCTTCCGTCAAGCCCAAGTACCAGGGAGGGGTAGTGCGGACGATCAGATCGATGTTGGGAGATCGTCAGGCTCACTCGTTCCGAGGACACGTGTTGGTCGGCATTCGTGATGTTTCGCGCGATCTCGAATTCCAATCGAGTTACACACTGGTGGAACACGCGCCAGACGACTCAATTGAGCTTGAGATCAAACCGTACGCTCTCAGGCAGATCGAGAAGCTGCGGAAAGCATGGGAGGAAAACAACTTCACGGACCTGTTCGAGCTGCTCGGCACGCAGAAAACTCAGAGTGTGCTCGAGGTTGGCGAAGAACTGGATCCCGAGTACACCAGCAGCGAATATACCGTCGCTGACGGTGCGCTCGTCGCCGACGGGACCGGCTACATGCTCAAGCATCCGTTCGTCAACCATCACCTGCAGAAGGTGCTGGCTCGATGGGCATACCGGCTTTGCACCAGCGGTGGTTTTCGTCTTCCTGGCTTCGCGCTGGCGGACGATGGCTACCTCGTGCTGCACGACCGGCAGGTGTTCTGGGGGTCGGACTGGATTCCGAAAGACCGGGCTATTGCTTCTGTTCCATCCCGCCACGGTCTGGTAGTTCGCTACCCAATTCGCATGAAGGAAGATCTGCTGCCCTTCGAGAATCTCTCGGTTGACGAAATCCCGGGCCTGCTGGCCGGGGACCTACAGAAGCGCGGCTGCCATATGTCAGACGAACAGGTCGCCGCGGTGATGGATGAGCAACTGCAACTGAAAGGCACGTTGACGTTGCATTCAGAAGCAGCTGCACGAAACGGCGGCGACTTCGACTTCGACCAAGTATGTGTGGTCGAGGGAGACAAGTTTCCGCGATTCGTCCAAGACCGGTTCATGTACCAGGAAAAACACGCGGCGCAGAAGAACAAAGCTCCGAAACCGCCGAGTCCCTGGTGGAACCTCCCACAAGTTGCGATGCAGGCGCGAGGGAACCAGATCGGATCCATTACCGATCTGAAGACTTCGTGCCTGGCCAACGGAAGGGACGACCTGGCGCGGCAACTGGTGGACCAGCTTCAGAACGCGCTCGACCAACTGAAGCATGGTACCCAGCCCGACCAGGAAATCATTCGCAACATCCGAAATGAAGTCGGCAAAGCACCCTGGCTAAAGCTCAAACAGAAACAGCAAATCGCGGACATGAACGAGCATCTGCTTGTCACAGAACGCGACAAGATCGGAAAGCTGTACAACTTTCTGCGCAAAGAGCTTGGCCGGTATTTCTCAGACACTGCGGTCGCGCCTCTCAGCGACTTCCGGGGATTAATTGGAGGTGCAAACTTCACTCCAGAAATCTTTGCGGAGTGCTCCGTAGTCAACAAGTATTACGCGAACGTCGTGACTCAAGCCTTGAGCCGGCGGCGGGAACTCTGGGAGCAGTTGGAGAAAGCGAATGCCGAGGTCGACGCGAAGAAGAATGACGCCGAGGCTCGGAAAGAAGTGATGTTCCGGCGCAACCAGGCTTCCGCAGCGTTCTCGGTATATGAACAGCGCTCGCGAGAAGAGCTTAGAGCCTTGATTGACCAAGTACGGATCTGGGCCCAAAGCAAGAATGGAACGCGATTGGCCTATCTGTCTGCCTTGCACGCGATTGTGTGTCGAGACAGGCGGCCAAGCCAAGAATATGACTTTGTGCCCGGAACTGGGTCCATCGTTTTCTACGCGTTCCCGCAGGAAGTCGTAGACCAAATAGCCGAACGAACTGGGGGCCGTCCCGTCAGCGTGGAGATACCGAGTCTCTGCGACGGCGAAGTGGAAATCGATCGGGAAGGAAGAATCTTCCTGGTTAGCCACTTCACCAACGGTGAAGGTCAAGTGCATGAACGCCTGATCTTCCTGGCCCAAGTCACTGGGAAAGGTGAGGTCTTCCGTGAGCGGGACGCGCAGGGCTCGCCCATTGTGATCGAGCGAGTCCGTTCGTTTCCCATCCAGCCCGGCCGGAGCGAGGTACAGGACGGGATTGTCACATTTCCCGGAACCCAGCGGCGCCCCGAAGTCCCGAAGGGGACAGTCGGGCTGCCGGGAGCGCCTAACTAAAACAACGGCCCGGGAGGTTCACCTCGAACCTCCTGGGCCCCAACCCAATTGTGACTGGGCACGAGAAGGGCAAACGAGACATCGTTCGGAGGAAAAACCTTATGAAACAGCTCTGGACCATCCTCATTATTATTGCGGTCCTGATCACGGCAACGATGCCGGCGCTGGCACAAAAGATCGAGACTGCGACGAGCGACCACAACCAAATCATCCACCTCAAGACGGCCCTCAATCATCTGACCGTGATCGAGCTCCGCGAACCCGTGATTCAAGTAGCGACGGGCAGCCAAACATTCAAAGTCGAGTGGCGGGAAAACAGAGTGTTTGTCGAGCCAACGGAGCCCGACGCCTCCACGAACCTGTTCATCTGGACGGCATCTCAGCGGCTCAACTATGAGTTGGAGGCAGCCGGCGCCGTGACCACGATGGACTTTGCGGTTGATCAGACGCCCGTCCAGGTCATCCAGCCAAAACCTACCATCGTTACGCCGCCACAACCATCGCCAACGGAAGTGTTGCTGGCCGGAAAACCCGTAAGAATGGAGTCACCCAAGCCCGGCAAGAAACGGGTCGCAGTTGTCATTCGCGACCTCTACGAGAGAGACGGTCGCGTCTTGGTTCGATACGCGATACGGAACCAGGGCGATCAGGCGTACAACGTCCATACGCCGTCGGTGTATGTGTTGACCGGAGCGCGTTACCCACGATCCCTGTACAGCCTTGCGAATTCGCAGTTGGGGGATCAGGAAGCGCACCTGACGAACGAGGGACGGACTCGGGTGCCAGTGCTCGACAGCCGCGTCCAGTCTTCGCGCATCGAGCCTGGACACGAAGCCGTCGGTGTGGTTGCCGTGAGTCTGCCGTCGACCACAGAACCGACAGTATTGCGTTTTGAGTTCTCCAACGACGAGAGAGGACCGGTCACAGCCGTTTTGGTGCGTTAGGCCATGCCAACCCCGGTAACAGCCAAAGAAGCGTATACGGCGTTGCGCCAGAACCTGCGGAGCCGACCCGACCTCGGGTTAGGCAAGGCCGTGGCGGGTTGCGTGCTGGAACCACCGAACCCTTTCGAACCCGGTGTGGTCCGGAAACCGCAAAGGTGGTTCGTGCTTCTGTGCATCATCTCGTTGGTGGCACTCGGAGCTTTTGTCTACTTCAACTGTTGGAACTGAAGCATGAGGTTGAAAGGCATGTGCGACAACCGGAGGGGCACAAGACCATTAGGGGTTGGCCATGCTGCGCAGGCTTGAAACTTTCGCGTTCTTCCTCGCCATGATGCTGGCTGTCGCGCTGGAAGGCGCATGTGTGTACTGGATGTCGGGACACTCCGCCCGGTACCCCACACCGGACAGTTCGCTCAACTTCGCTGGAGGCGAATGGACTGGTTTCGCGCTGCCGCAGGGCTGGTTGCTGGGAGCTTTGCTGGTACTCATCTACCGTATAACTGTCATGCTCCGGCCGCCAAAGCGGTGGGGGCATGACGATCTGCTACACAACCAGCGAGCCTTCCTGCGTTTGTGGCGCTGGACAATGGCCCTCGTTGCGATGCAGGGACTTGCGCTCTACCTCGAACGCATCGTGGCGACGTCATGATGCGGGAGTCCTACTCCGATCGTCA
>PKXK01000210.1:0-9277 GCA_003132325.1 Acidobacteriaceae bacterium | reverse complement strand
CTCGACGGGAGCGGGAATGGCCCCATCCTCCCATGGTTATGTCCCGAAAGCGTGACGAACGAATCACCAAAGCAGCCTGGGAACAGAATGCAGTCGTTCTCGGTTATGACATTCACGGTCAACCCTGGTACTGGCCTGACCGCGTGCGCGTCATGCAAGGGATCGTGCTGGGTATGACCGGCACCGGCAAGACAACGTTGTTGCGAAATATCATTTCGCAGGATCTCGCACGGGTTGTCGGTCCTCCAGATCAGCCGCATCGACTACCGATGGTCATCTTCGATGGCAAAGGGGACCTCGAGTTTTTCTATGACTTGCTGCCACACGTGCAACGGGCTGGACGACTCCACCAACTGAGGGTGCTCAACCCGGCACGAGCGGACATCTCCGTTCGCTACAACCCGTTCCAGTGCGCCGATGACGAGTACATGCCGATAGTCAGCATGATTTTCGGATCATTCAACTTGCGCAAGGAGTTTTTCGCCAAGCACCAATTGAACTACCTGTCCGACATCGTACGCGTGCTGTTCTACACCGGTCTGAAGTTCAACTTCTACGATGTGTTGGTAATGGCACTGGACGAGCGTGTCATGAAGGAACAGATCGAGAAGGCGCGTAAGCGCATCGAGCTAAATTCATCGCTCCCTACACAGCGCCGCCTGAATTTCGAGATGTCAGTCAGGAGTCTGTACACCTCCCTGGCAGATCGGGAGCGCGTGCCGAAGATTCAGGGACTGGTCAATGAATGCATGACCTTCCTCGATGACCAGCTAAGCGTTCTGACTGGTCCCTACGAGCAGTTGCTATCGCTTGATGACGTGATCGACCAGGAACTCATCCTGTTTGTCACGCTAAACATCAACAAGAACCCCGAGCCCATGCGAGCGCTGGGAAAGATGCTTCTGCAAAACCTGCAGCTGATTGTCGGGAAACGTTATGAAAGCGAGGAACAAAGGCAGCGTGCGAACCGCCCAATGTTCAGTGTCGTGCTGGATGAGTTTGCGCCGTTCGGATATCGCAATTTCGCGCAGATCCTGCAGACCGCACGTGGAACGAACACCGCCTTCCTGTTTTCCATGCAAAGCTTGCCGCAGCTCATGCAAGTGGAAAGAGGATTCAAAGAAGATGTCACCTCTGCACCCAACACCACCATGACTATGCGAACACGGGACGAAGAGACCGCGCGCTATTTCCTGCGTGCCTCGGCGGAGCACAAAGTCACACGCCGTAGCGTGTCGATGCAACGGTCGAGACTGTTCGGCTACGAGAGATACGAGAACACCGACCGGGCAGTCGAAAGTGAGGACAAGGAAACCCGTGCCATGGATGAGCACATCAAGAATCTGCCCACGGCACAGATGGAAATACTCATGACCGACCATACGCGCGGCACACTGCACAGCTTGCTGCACGTGCGGGCGCCCGAGGATGTCACGATCCCGAGATTTGAGCCGCAGCTTTATCCGGCACTGCGCCAGTCGCGCGACGAAACGCGTGGTGCAAACTTGAGATTCAAGATGCCAGAATTCGCTGCTGTCGGGCGGTCCGGTCGCCGCGGCTCAGGAGGTTGGTCGTGAACAGCAAGGTCGCAGCGGTCTGCACTTTGTTAGTTTGGCTGACAGTCGTCAGCACGGCGATGCCACAACGGACGGTGAAACCACAGGCGCCTTCGGTGCAAAAACCGCAGGCACAAGCTGCACCCCAATCTGCTCACACCGCATACCAGCGCCAAGGGACGTGGTACGAGTTTATGCTGAAGCGATTCAACCCGGACAATCTCGACTACGGCAGTTGGATCGAGCAACAGCGCCGGGCCTTCGTCGACGCCCGAGCTAGGAATCCCTACTTTTTGTACGGTTTGAACACAACCATTGCATTGCTGCTGATGACTGCGGTATGCGCAAAACTGTGGATCGACCACCGGCGCGAGATGTGGATCACCGCCGAGATGATGGCGGACATCTACAACCAGGATGCTTACTCGCGACGGGTCGCCCAGGAAGCAATCGAGAGGTACAACACTCACATTGAACGCTGCAACCGTGCCATCGAGGCCGCGGAGCATGGCGAAGCGGTGTCAGGTACCGACTCCGAGATCGAACAGTTGAGAGACGAGTTGAGAAGGGTCGCCGGTGAGAGAGACACTGCGGCAAGAGAGAGGGATGTTGCACGGGAAGACCTGCAGAAGAAGTCAGAGATCTTGGCTGAAATGTCGGTTCGCCTGGAAGCATTAGCGAGCAAATCTGGCACAACAAGCAGCAGCGGCCAACCAGCCGATCTGCGCACAGCCGACCCGAAGTTGGTCACCCATATCAACAACCTCCAAGAACAGTTGTACGCCGAACGGAACAATAACCGGAGACTGAAGGGTGCGTAGAAACATGTTAGTAGCGGTCACGGGCTTCGGCAGAGTGTGGCGGCACCGATTCGGGAAGGACAAGGACGATCCGCGCCGCTTCGCTCGGGCTGTCTACTACAACACGACTGGCGTTGTCGTCGAAGGAAAGATACGACAGCGGCCCCAGATTTGTGGCTATGCGCGATTCGATGCGGTCGGCGGGTTCAATCCAAACTTTCCCTTTCGGATGATCAATCGTGTATTCGAATGCGCGGAACCGTCCATGTGGATGGGATACAACAAACTGCTTTTCAAGCGCATGTTGACGGCCGGCGAACGCCCCGACTATTTCCTCACGGTCGTACGGCCGGAGCTGACAGGAGTATTGACGATTGCAAACAGCGAGTGGCGATCATCTGACACATGGCTTCTATGCTTCAGCGAGTGTGCTCAAGAGCAGGAAGCCATGTTGCTGATGCCGGCATACGGCTGGGTTAGAGGTCAGCTCGGTCGATTCGTGCTCAAACCTTCAGAGCGGCAACCTTGGATGGCGCGACTTGTGCTTAGCTGCGAGTGAGTGATGGAGTCAGACCGTGCGGTATTGGAAAGGGTCAATCGCGTTAAGCACCACACACGACTATCCACTCCTGCGCCAAGTGTTGCATTCGGGTTTCNNTGCTCCGACTGGTGAAGCATGGGCTGCTCATCCGGCACGACCTACCGTTCATCAGCCGCGGATCTGTCTACTCAATCTCCGAAGCGGGCGTTTCGGAGTTGGCTGGCAAAGGGGAATGCTATGCGCGGCCAATCGACCATCTCAAGTCGATCGATGGACAGGGCCGTCTTCACCACTCTCTCGATTTGAACGAAATTCATTTGGCCTTGAAGCGTACGGGCACGCTGGTCTACTGGACGCCCGAGACGGAGATCCGGTCGCGAAATGACCTGACCACCGCCGGGTATTGGAAGTACTACGACGCGGTCGTGGTCGTTCGTCTTGCGGGGCAAGACCGCAAATTCGCGTTGGAGTACGAACGGACTCCCAAGGCCGCGCGCCAATACCTGAGTGTCCGGCAGCGGATTGAACAGGAGACGTCAATCGCGCACTTTCTATACCTGATGCCGAACTACGATCTCCTGTGGTTTGTTGCTGACAAGCTGTCCGAGTGTAATCGCCCGGTTCACTTTGGGCTGCTCAAGGATTTTCTTCAGCTAACTTTGGCACTGCCGGTAAGGAGGAACGGGTCTCCCGTCTCCATGACGCTCATTTCGGTCCTGACTCACGGGCAGGTAGTGCAGAAGACAGGTACTCTCTGGGAGAACTCTGCCGTGTGATTGCCGTGTGATTGCCGTGTCTTTGGCGTGTGTTTGCGGTGTCGCAGAGCGCCGTATTCCTCTAGAAAGAATGACCTATCCGTTGACTATACGTCGGTGATGGAGCGATTTGATACACGCCGCGTTTGTGGCTCCCGTGGAGTTAACTTCCGCATTGCCAACCACAAGGCTAGCGACGATCCGGGAGTTGGCTGGACTCCCCTTGCCGTCTTGGCCGGACTTCCGCCCTCTTGCTTGAATTTTCGCCGGACGCATGCAATCCGACGCCCCGCTGGCCCCGAGAGCCGCGGGACGTCGGAATGGCGTTCTCGGTTCTTCCTTTCTCGATCGTATGATTCATCTGCCCTCGATCAGCGAGCGGCGGTGTCAGTGTTTGAAAAACCTCCTTTTCCCGATGCTGCCGGTGGCGATTATTCCCTGGTTTCCACCCGCACTGATCACTACAGTGTCGATTTCCAAACCACTTTCCGCCACGACGAAGTTTGCGGCGACCGTCGGCCGACCGTCGGTGAAGTTGATTGTGAAGGAGCCGGTACAATCCGAATTCACCGTATAAGTACCAGTGGCCGGAGTGTGGGTGAAATCGGCAACGACCTCACCATTAACCGTGACCGTGTCGATCTGGGTGAGCCCACCCTTGCCATCGAACTGAGTCATCGCCACGCCCACCTGCGGGCCGATGGGGCCTTGGCCCCCCAACTTGTTGCCTTGGATGGTGAAAGCGTAGTTGCCAGCGATGAGTTTGTTATTGCAGGCAGCAGGCCCACTCTGCGCGTATCCTGACCCCAAAGCCGCGAACATTAGCAGAACCAACGTGGCCACATTTACGACCAGCTTCTTGTTCATAAATCCTCCTCATTCATTGATTTCTTGTTTTCCTCAGCGCGCTCCCGATTTATGGCGGAGCAACCGCTGAAGTGTGTGCACTTTTAGCGCGGGGCCCGAAACCGGTCAATTGACCCGCCCTAAATCCTCACTGACTCGCTAAGAGAAAGTTGCCCAAGGAGTTATCGAGTTCCCTGAACTGAAGTCGCTGGGATAAAATCAGGTTCCTTGGGTGGAGGTTAATGGACCCGCTCGCCAGTTCCAGCCGCCGTGTTCGCACCGGACTCTTCGAAATTGACCTGAGCTCTGCCGAGGTCCACAAGAATGGGCGGAAAGTGCCGCTGCAGGAACAGCCTTTCCTGGTTTTGGCCATGCTTTTGGAGCGTCCGGGCAATCTGGTCACCCGCGAAGAGCTACAGGCCAGACTGTGGCCGGCCGATACCTATGTAGGTTTCGATGAAGGCCTGAATACCACCATCCGGAAACTGCGCGTAGCTTTCGGAGACTCAGCCGACAACCCGCGGTTTATCGAGACCATTCCCCGTCGGGGGTATCGCTTCATAGCGCCGGTCGAACCGGGGCGGATGCCTTTACCTTCCCCTCCTGCCACAACGGCTGCTGCCAAGCCACGCGTCGTTTCCCGCCGAATGCGCTGGATCGGGTTCGCCGCTGTCGTTTTCGTAGTCTTAGCGCTCACAGTTTTCTTGCGAACCGCTGGAAACCGCAAACCACGGCTGGGCAAGATCATGCTGGTCGTTCTGCCTCTGGAAAACTTCAGCCGCGATTCCCAACAGGACTACTTGGCGGACGGAATCACAGAGGAAATCATTGCCCAATTGGGGAACCTTGACCCGCAACGTCTCGGGGTTATTGCCCGCACGTCGGCGATGCATTACAAACACACCCAGAAAAGCAGTGCGCAAATCTCCCGCGAGGTCGGGGCAGACTACCTGCTAGAAGGGAGCATCCGCCGCTCCGGTGACAGAATCCGCGTAACCGCTCAGCTGATTCAGTCATCCGACCAGACGCACCTCTGGGCCGACAGCTATGATCGGGAACTCAGTGATGTCCTGAGACTTGAGAGCGATATCGCGAGCTCAGTGGCGAGTCAAGTCCGGCTCACACTCTCGCAGCAGGTCCATCAAAGGCTCGCAGGTGTGGGCCGGACGAATGCGGAGGCCCATGACGCCTATCTGCGTGGGCTGCAAGGCTGGAACCTGCGAACGCGCGATGGATTCCAGTTGGCCATCACGAATTTCACCCGAGCCACAGAATTAGATCCTGATTATGCACCCGCCTTTGCCGGTCTTGCGCGCACGTACTCACTCGCCCCAATTTTCGCAGGCATGCCCGCGGGGGAGTCAGCACCCAAAGCCCAGGAGGCAGCCAGCCGCGCTCTCAGCCTCGACGAAACGCTGGCGGATGCTCACAGCGCTCTGGGGTTTGTCAAAGGGCACTACGAATACGATTGGCGGGCTGCGGAGCGTGAGTTTCGGCGGGCGATCGAACTCGAACCGAATAATGCTTATGCGCACCTCTTTTACTCCAACAGCTACCTCTCGCCCTTCGGCCGCCACGAAGAGGCCATCGCGGAGATGAGAAAAGCCATGGAGTTGGATCCACTTTCCCCCCACATCCAATCCTTCGCAGGAGTCACCTTCAAGTGGGCGCGGCGTTACGACGATTCCCTCGCACAATTCCAAAAAGTAAACCAGATGGACCCCGATTTCCCCTTAAACCATGAGCGATTGGCTCAGCTATATGCCATTCTGGGAAAGTACGAGGAGGCAATCACCGAGGAAACGAAAGCACGCCTCCTGGCGGGTGAGACACAGCAAGATGTGCTCGCGAAAATGAACGCGCTGCAACGGGAACTAGCTGCCAAGGGCGAGCGTGGCTACTGGGAGGAGCAACTCCAGTTTGCACGAGACCGGCAAAATCCTCCGGAAGCTTATGTCCGTCCTTACGGTCTCGCTATCATTTACGCCCACTTGGGAGAGAAAGGCAAAGCTTTCGAGAACCTGGAGGACGCCTTGGCGGAACGGGATACGCAGATGACCGAGCTGGCCATTGAACCGCAATTCGACGCCCTTCGATCAGATGCGCGCTTTGCCGGATTGGAGCGTCGCATTGGGCTCTCGCCTCGGTAGTGCGTCCCACCGTCTGGTGGTATCGCCAAAGTCCTGTATCTCGATTCCTTCGCTGTGTGGGAAAGTGTCGATGCAGCAGACGATCACAATCTAACAGTCGTCGCCTGCGCCCAAGTCACGGGCCACTCTGAAGTAATCCGCTTTGACACAAAACGAGCTTTAGCGCTTTCGCCAGGTGCGAAGCCGGTCATGCCGCTGTGTTAGCTGGCCTCACGTGAACGATCTGGGAGCGCTTTCGCTCATCATTGAGGACGGAGGTTTTGTCAGGTGTGTTTCCCGCTTCGTTCAAGGTCTAGTCCTCTGACCTCTCCCATCCCACCAATTCAGGCAAAGTTGAGTGATCAGCCTGTGAACGCGAACCATACGTGGCTCTCGGCCTCGTCTTGGCTTAATCAAAGGAGCGGAAACCGCTCCAGAAAGGAAGAACGGTTATGTTCGGTCACATGAAAGCGGAACCAATTCTCACAGTGAAACCGACCTGCCCCGCGGAAGAGGCGGTCATTACCCTCATCAAAGCAACCGATGAGGCCCAAGCAGTTCGATGGATAGAGTTTCCAGCGGCAGTTCTTGTGTTTGTCATCGTTACGGGGGACCCACAGTCCGGGGCATTTTACGTCTTGGATCGGAAGAGCGGAATCTGGCTCTGGGTCGACTTCGAGGACCAGCAGTACGGCGGTTACAGCGCAGGAGACTTTGAGGCACTGGTGCGCGACTACGACTTCCTCAGCCTGGTCGAACGCCCCGGTTTGCTAAGNNTCAGGGCACTTGTTGAGGCCGTTTGACAGAAATCGAGTCCTGGCATATCTACCACACAGCACGCGGGTGCTGGAGTTGGCGGAAGGGAGGAAATGACCGTGGAGCGACGAGTGAGAGCAACTCCTGCGCTGATACAGGATTACGTCCGGCTCTTCGTAAATCGCCGGGCATACACCCTCCAATCTGCCCGGCCCCATCCGGATAGCGGCCGTCATTATTACTACCGCCCGAAGGAACGCGGTTCCGGTGCGCCCCTTCATCTGACCGAAAAGACGGTCTGGGACCACCTGGAAGGCAAGATCACGATTGGTCTGTACGCTATCAACCCGTCTAACCAGCGGTGCAAGTGGGTCGCCATCGACGCGGACTACAAGAATGCGATGGAGGACCTCGTGAAGCTGCAGTACTACCTCACACAGGACAGGGTGGACTCTGCACTGGAAATGAGCAGGCGAGGCGGTCATCTGTGGATCTTCCTGGCAGTGCCACTGCTGGCTCGGAAGTGCCGGATCTACATCTATGACTTGGCCCGCAGACTGGGAGTGCCCGTGAAAGAGTCTGGTTTGGCTGAGGGAATCGAGGTGTTCCCAAAACACGACGCGATCGGGACGGGGGCCTTCGGCAATGCACTCCGGGGTCCGTTGGGGATTCATCGCGGGGCGGACCGCCGTTTCTGGTTCTATGGCGCGGACTACGGGTTGGAAGCGCAGATGGAGTTCCTGAAGCGGCTACGGAGGGTTACGGAAGAAGAGTTGGACCGGTTCACCGCGGGCAAAGAGCTCCCGGCAGATATCGCAAAGTTGCAAGGTGAAGTGAAGCCAATTGGAGAACTGCGAACTGGAGGAAGTCGGAAGGCGTTTTGCATTCTCGACCACGTAGGTAAGACAAGAATCATGGGGAAGAACTACGTGGCTCGGTGTCCATCTTGTGCGCAGGTTGGGCATGATCGCAGTGGCGACAACTTGGCGATCCTGGTCTCAGATCGACGGTTCTATCAGTGCTGGGCGGGCTGCACGAAAGAAATGATTCGCGCGGCTCTTGGACAGCCGATTCGTGTCCAGCAACGCGCATGACAAACATAAGGAGATGACCTTCATGAGCAAGCAAAAGTTCACGGGCATTGCAGGGTTGCCGCTGTCGCGGCGAGCGGTGAGGGTGCTGAAGGATCGAGGGATCTTTGCGCACTCTCTGGTGAGCATCGAACACCAGCAGTTGGCGCAACGGTACGTGGTGCGTGGCTTGGAGTCAGGCGGTTCTGCTGGCGATTTGGGCCGGTATGTGAGCTTTGCTGGCGACGACGGCCAACCACTGGAATACCTGCACCCGGTGGAGGCGATCGGAGTAAATGGCCTGCACGCGGTTGTCATATCTCCAGCAGTGGTTCGAGTGGACATGCTCCGGAAAGGCCGAACGTATGAACTGCTGATCACACATCATTCACTCACTGCGACACAGGACGGCCCTCGTCCGCAACTGGAAACCACTATCCTTTTTCGGGGTATTCACGGCCGTGTCGACCTGGATCTGTGCGGCAAAGACAAAGCGCACGCCGGCAACGTCGTGCCGACGTTCTATTCCCTAGCCGGCGAAGCTGTTGCGATTCCCGAGAAGTTCTTGCCTGTAGTTCGCGCAACGACAAAAGCCGTCAACTGCGGGGGCTGTTCTCACGCGCACTATCTGCGAAAACCACGCCGTCCCATTGCCGGCCCGAAGGTCAGCGACTCAACGCAACAAAGTGCTTCCAGCGCTGAGACTGCCGTGGCCGCGCAACCGCCAGCGAGTTAGGCGAAGACGCGAGACGCGGCGGAAACCATCACGGCACAAGCGCGGATCGGAGGCTCACAGTGCGAGCGAAGATCAAACAGACATTGCT